>CAZXMK010000021.1:9318-20921 GCA_964641935.1 uncultured Syntrophaceae bacterium | reverse complement strand
CATCCAGGTCTGCAGGAACATGTCGTAGGTCGTGTTGTAGAACCGCGACGGAAGGCCCGTGGTCGTCCCGGTGGTGTAGGTGATCTCGTAGAGGATGTATTCCATGATCTTGGCGAAATCCATGTCCAGCTTGAAGGATTCGCCCCGGTCCTTCATGTAGTCCGCCTTGCTCGTGACGGGGATCTTTTCCAGATCGTCGACGCCCCTGATCGACCTGGGGTCGACGCCCCACTCCTTGAACTTTTCCCGATAAAAGGGGCTCTGTTTCTCCAGCCGCTCCATCTGCGCAACCAGGTTGGCGTCCTGGGCACTCCGGATCTCTTCCTTGCTCTTGAACGCGAGGTCCAGCGGCTGGTCCCCCTTGTACAGGGGGATGCTGTCGATCCAGGCCATGATCTCTTCTCGGCTCCGCGGCACTTTGAACGCTTTTGACATGTCGGTTCCTCCTTTTTATGGGAATTAGATTGATCGGTCAGTCATGTCTGTGAGCACAAAGAACGTCGCTTCCAAAACGGGATGAATGGCTTTACACGGCCTTCAGGCACCGTGCGGTGACGCGGCGGGCCCGGATTGCTTCGCAGAGGCCCTCCATGTCGGTGATGGGGTCCGGAAACACCGTCCGGCAGATGCCGACGCTCCTCAGGTCGTGGGCGTCGCTGCAGCCGATGCCGGCCAGGTTCCGCTTTCTCATGGCCTCCTCCGCCAGGGCGGCGCTTTCGCGGTCGTAAGAGGGGTGGGCCACCTCCAGTCCGTCCAGGTCGTAGTCGTAGACCCGGAACCCGGCGCCGTAGAAATCGCTGTTGGAGGATACGATTTTCTTGAATGGGTGGGCGGCGATGACGACGCCTCCCTCCCCGTGAACCAATTCGAGGATCGACTCCAGGGAACGGCTCGATCCGAGGCTGCGGGGATATCCGAACAGCAGAAATTCCCCCTGGAATTCCCCGCGCTTTGTATAGCAGGCCACCTCCTGGCCCGCCAGGACGAGCAGGTCCTTCACGCCGCTGGCTTCGACGAGCTCCTGAAGGTTGTCGTCGGACCAGCGGATCCCGTGCTCCGTCAGGGCAATGCCGTCCAGACCCGCTTCCCGGGCTTTCCTCAGAAGGCCCGACGGGGGCAGGTTGCTGCAACCGGAGTAGCGGTTGGTGTGGATGTGAAGGTCCATCTCCATGGGTATCATTCCGCGGGCTGCTGAAAAATTCCCGTATGCTGCGTTTCCCTCATCTTTTCGAGAGCAGATTTGGAATCTGCCCTTGAGATTGACGCCTCAAGGGCTGTTCAAAAGGGGTTGGATGCAAGGCGCCCGCAATTCCGGGCCGCGAGGCGTACTTGATGTTGATGGTACGTCGAGTGGCACGGCATCAGGGCAACGCCGCAGGCAGCCCCTTTTCAACAGCCCGTCGCATTATAAGCCCATTTGTTTGCTGATTACTTCATTCATAATCTCATAGGTGCCGCCGCCGATGGCGAACAGGCGGGAATCGCGGTAGAGCCGCTCCACCAGGTATTCCCGGCAGTAGCCGTAGCCTCCGTGGATCTGGACGGCGTCGTAGACCACCCGGTCGCAGACCTTCGTGGCGAAGTTCTTCGCCATGCAGGCTTCCTTGTAGGCGGGCACGCCGTTGGCGAGCCGGGCGGCGACGCTGTAGCTCATCTGCTTGGCCGCCTCCACCTGGGTCGCCATCTCGGCGAGCTTGTGCCGCGTCACCTGGAAGCCCGTCAGGGGCTTGCCGAAGGCGATCCGCTCCTTGGCGTACTTGATCGATTCCTCGAGGGCCATTTCCGCCACGGCGTGGGCCTCCACCGAGAGATAGAGGCGCTCCTTCTGGAAATTCACCATGATCCCGACAAACCCCTTGTTTTCGACTCCCAGGAGGTTTTCCGCCGGGACCTCGCAGTCGTCGAAGCTCAGCTCCGCCGTGTCGGAGGACCACCAGCCCATCTTCTCGAGTTTCTTCGAGCAGGTGAAACCGGGCGTCCCCTTTTCGATGATGAGGAGGCTGATGCCGCCGTGGCCGGGTCCGCCGGTCCGGACCGCGGTGGTCACGTAGTCCGCCCGGCTGCCGCTGGTGATGAAGGTCTTCGAGCCGTTGACGATGTACTTGTCGCCTTTCCGGACGGCCCGGGTGAGGAGGTTCGCCACGTCGGAGCCGCCGCTCGGCTCCGTCACGCCCAGGACGGCGATCTTGTCGCCCGCCAGGACCGGGGGGACAAACTTCTGCTTCTGCTCTTCCGTGCCCAGGGCCAGGATGGGGGGCACGGCGATGGCGCTGGAGCCGAGGCTCGACGGGAGGCCGACGGCGCCGCAGCGCATGATCTCCTCCGTGTAGGCCACCTGGTGAAAGATGTCTCCCGGCGTTCCGCCGTATTCCTCGGGATAGCCGAGTCCGATGAAGCCGGCGTCGCCTGCTGTCTTGTACAGCTCCAGGGGGATGATCCCCTCCTCTTCCCACTTTTCGAGGTGCGGCGCGATTTCCCGGGCGACGAACCGCCGGACGCTGTCCCTCAGCATGTCGTGTGATTCACTGAAATAGTCGTTGTACATGGATCAGTCCTTTTGCTTCTGGAATCCTCTTGATTCCGTTCAGTATATGGCCGGGTGGCCGTCTCCGGTGCCCGGAACGTGGATTGCGTAACCGTCACCCGGAGGATGCCCCTCAAAATCCTTATTTCTTCGCTGCTCTTCTGCGGCGCTGGTTCCCCCGAGGATGAAAGGGGGGCCGTCGCCCGTCCCTCCCGAGGGGGCCAGGCAGAGAACCGCAGCATCGTCCAGGACCTGCCCGGGCCGGTCGTACCGCTCGAACAGGATGTCCGGGATCGCTTCCACGGGGTGGCGCCTGAATACCTCGCATAGCTCCCGGGCATCGCCCTCCCCCAACGGGAGCAGGGCGGCGAAGCCGTCCGTGGCGAAGACCAGGCGGGACGAGGCGTCCAGGGAGATTTCCTCGACCTGCGAAAACCGGTCGGCCCGGCCGACGAACCAGAAGTTGTTTTCCGTCAGCCGCCGCACCGTGCCGTCTTCTGTGTCGATCCGGTACAGCAGGCTGTCGCCCGCGTGAAACAACAGGCCCCGAATACCACTTTCCATCCGGAAGAGCAGGACTCCCGTGAAGGTGCAGCCGTCGGACGGGTAAAGATCCCGGATCAGCATCGCCGCGGCCAGAAGTACGCTCTCCCGGAGGATGGCCGCTTCGTCCTCCCGGTAGGTACGGCCGGCCCTGAGGTCCGTGATTCCGTCCAGGATCGCGTTGAAGCCTTCCATGACCCGCCGTACCGCCCGGGGATTCCGGTCGGATCCGTCCCCGACGGCAAAGAAGCCCTTGTCGGGGTAAATCAGGATTCCGTCGCCGACCCCCGCAGCCGGCGACGATCCCGTCGATCCCGACCGGATCCGCGCCCCGAGAAGACCGGGGCGCCGGACCGAACGGCGGTGATAATTAAAAAGATAGCCCGGGTCTTGCAAGGTACCCTGCTCAGCCTTTCGGTTTTCTCCCGCAGAGGGCCCTCGTCGTGTAGATCACGACGTCTTCGCCCCGCTGGTTCTTGATGGCGTTCTTCGAGACGATGACGCCCGTCTTGTCGTCCTTCATGTCGATTTTATCCACGGTGACTTCGCAGTGGATCGTGTCCCCGATCTTGACGGGGCCGGTGAACCGGACCGAATCCATACCGTAGAAGGCGATGAACGACTTGGGCAGGGCGACGTACTGGCCGAGCCGGAAGATGAGGGCGCTGCCGATGCACAGGCTCAGCATTCCGTGGGCGATCCGCTCGCCGAAAAAGGCCTTCTTGGCGAACTCGACATTGGTATGGATGGGGTGCCAGTCCCCCGTCAGCATGGCAAAGAACGTGATGTCCGTCTCGGTGATGGTGCGGGCGGGCGATTTCAGAACTTCTCCGACTGCGTAATCTTCCAGATACAGCTTGTCCATGACTTCTCCTCTCTTGAAATGGTGTCTCCCCTTATCCGGGATATAAAGGGCATCGTCCTTTTATATCCCTTTTCATCTTCCTCCTACAAGCTGTCTTCCGGGATGCGGACGGCCGAGTCGTCCCGGAGCCGGATGATGCGGGCCCGCCCGAATACCTGGGGGAGGAAGTTGTTTGCATAGTAGGCCGCTGTGTGCGCTTTTCCTTCATAGAAGGCCCGGTCCGCTTCGCTGAGGTCCCCGGCCTGGAGCTTGTCCCGGGCGATGAGGGCCTGCTCCAGGAGCAGATGGGCAATGGCGACCTCGGCGACACAGTCGAGGAAGCGGGTGGAGGTCAGGGGAACCAGGTCCACGTTCCCTTCCTTGAGGAAGGAGCCGTAGAGCAGCGCCAGTTCCATGACCGTCTCGAGGGCCTCCTCCAGGAGGGTGAATTCGCCGGAGAGAACGCCTGCCTTCCGCCCTTTCCGGATCAGGTCCATGACTTCGTCCATCCAGTCCCGGAAGACCTTTCCGCCTTCCATGTTCAGCTTCCGGCCGATGAGGTCCACAGACTGGATGTAGTTCGTGCCGTCCCAGATGGAGAGGATCTTGCAATCCCGGGTGTACTGCTCCACCGGGTACTCCTTGGTGAAGCCGTAGCCGCCGAGGATCTGGATGCCGTCCCGTCCCAGCTCGAAGATCCGGTCGGAGCCGTAGGCCTTCACCAGGGGTGTCAGGAACTCCAGCCTGCCCAGGGCGGTCTTTCGCTCCTCTTCCGTGGCCGCCGCCTTGGACAGGTCCTCCATGTAGTAGGCCTTGAAGACCAGGGCCCGCATGCCTTCCGTTATGGATTTGATGTTCATCAGCATCCGCCGGACGTCCGCGTGCTCCACGATCCGCACCCGCTCTCCCTTCCTGCCGAAGGGCACGCCCTGGACCCGCTCCCTGGCGTAGGCCAGGACGTTGGCGTAGATGTTCGTCCCGAAGGCCACCGACTCCAGGCCCACGGCCATCCGGGCCAGGTTCACCATGTCGAACATGTAGGCCAGGCCCATGCCGGGCTGGCCGATCAGGTAGGCGCGGCAGTTGCCGTTCTCGCCGAAGTTCATGACGCAGGTGGCCGAGCCGTTGAGTCCCATCTTGTGCTCGATGCCGATGCAGGACACGTCGTTGGGCTCTCCGAGGGAGCCGTCCTCGTTCACCCAGATCTTCGGAACGGCGAAGAGGGATACGCCCTTGGCGCCGGCCGGGGCTCCCTCGATGCGGGCGATGACCAGGTGAATGATGTTTTCCACCAGGTCGTGCTCGCCGGAGGTGATGAAGATCTTGGTGCCCTGGATCCTGTACAGGTCTCCGTCCGGCGTTGCCTTCGTCGAGACCATGTGGGCGTCGGAGCCGACCGCCGGCTCGGTGAGGCACATGGAGCCGCTCCACGTCCCGTCGTACATCTTCCACAGGAAGCGGTCCTTGAGTTCCGGCGTCCCGTATTTTTCGATCATGGCCCCGTTGCCGGGTCCCATGCCGGCGTAGCAGCCGAAGGCGAAGTTGGCGGCCATGAAGAATTCCTGGGCCGCCTCGGCGATGACCAGGGGAAGGCCCTGACCGCCGAAATCCTGCTTCGTGGCGAGGGCGAACCAGCCGCCCTCCTGGAACACCTTCCAGACGTCATGGAAGGATTTGGGTGCCGTGACCCGGCCGCCCTCGAACCGGGCTCCCTCCCGGTCCCCGTCCTGGAACGTCGGTGCCATGACGTCGGCGGCGATTTTCTGCGCCTGCGAGAGAATCATGTCGAAGTCCTCCCGGGTAAAATCCCGGTAGGCCTCCAGCTCCAGGAGCCGCTCGATTCCGAGCTGCTCGAACAGGACGAACCGGAGATCCCGGTCGTCCCGCTTGTAAAAGTTCTGGCCCATTCAAACCTCCCTTTTGGAAAACCCCTGTTTGATCACCGAAACGATCTGTTCCTTGGCCTTTTCGATGGGGAATTCCTCATGGTTGAATTCGGGATTGTAGACATACTGCCGGATCGTCATGTCCACGGCCCCGTAAATGATATAGGATGCGATCAGGGGTGAGATCTCCCTGCAGTAGATGCCCTGCTCCTGCCCCTCGCGGAAGACGTCCGCCAGGTTCTTCAGGAAGGCGTTGTATACTTTCCAGTTTTCCGGCGAGTAGAACTGCGAGTGGCGGGGCACGTCCATGATGAGCACTTTCATCATGTCCGAATTGTGCTGATAGCTCCGGAAGATGAAGTCGATGATGGCCAGGATCTTCTCGCTCGGATCGGTAACGGTCTGGTTGATCTGGGCCATCTTCTCGAGGAGCACGTGCCACCGCTCCCGGAAGATCGAAAGGAGGATGTCGTCCTTGCTGGCGAAGTAATGGTAGAGGGAGCCGTAGGCCACCCCGGCCTCCGTCGAGATGTCCAGGGTCCGGCTCGAGTAGTACCCTTTCTCGGCGAAGACCCGGACGGCGGCTTCCAGGATGGTGTCGCGTTTGGTCTGCGTCTTCTCCGCCATAATGATTTCCTCCTCTTGCGGAAGAATATTGGTCGACGACGGGCGGGGCCGTCGGTCCGTACCGTTGCGGGATCGATCCCCCGCAACGGCCGGACCTTGCGGTCCTGAATCAAAAAGAACTTATCTCGCCGATTCGCCGTGATGGGTGCTTCCGTCCGTCAGATGATACCTTTTTCTTTCAAAGAGGCAAGATCGGACTCGCCCATTCCCAGGAGTTCGCCGAAGACTTCCGCATTGTGCTGGCCGACGTCCGGGGATGCTCCCTCGACGGGGAGAATCTGGCCGTCGATCTTGATAGCCACGCCGGGGACCTTCACCTTGAGGCCGCTGGAGTGGGTCACTTCCGCGACCAGGCCGCGGGCCTCGGAATGCGGATTTTTCAGCATATCGCCTGCGTTCTGGATCGGCGAGCAGGGCACGCCGTTCTTCATCAGCATGCCGAGCAGTTCCATCGTTCCATGCTGAACCGTCCAGGCGACGATGATCTCCCGGAGCGCGGCCTCGTTCACGCAGCGCTGGTAGTTGTCGGCGAACTTCGGGTCTTCCATCAGGTCCTCGCGTCCCATCACCTTGGCGAGGGCGCCGAAGTTGTTGTTGTTCGCCGTGGCGATCATGAGCCAGCCGTCGTTTGTCTTGAAGGTGTCGAAGGGGGTGACGTAGGCGAGGCGGTTGCCGAAGCGCTGCACTTCCTTTCCCAGGTTCATCGGGCTGAGGAACGGAACGTCCTGGGTGTTGAGGACGCAGTCGAGCATGGCGACGTCCACGTGCATGCCCTGGCCCGTCGTCCGGGCCTGGAGGACGCCCATCACGATTCCCAGGGCCCCGAAGGTCCCGCTGAGGTAATCCACGGCGGCGTTGCCGGTTCTCGTGGGGGCGCCGTCGGGGAAGCCCGTGGACATCATCATGCCGCTCATGGCCTGGATGACCGCATCGTAACCCGGCAGGGGGGAGAGGGGGCCGAACTGGCCGAACCCGGAGATGGAGCAGTAGACGATCTTGGGGTTGATCGCCTTGATGGTTTCGTAGTCGATGTTCCAGCGCTTCATTGTTCCGGGGGTGTAATTCTCAAGGATAACATCCACTTTTGCGGCCAGCTTGCGGAAGAGCTCCTGCCCCTCCGGTTTGTTCAGGTCCATCGAGAGGCCCTTTTTGGCCCGGTTGATGCTGACGAAGCCCAGGGGTACGCCGTCTTTCTGGGGCGGGAACAGCCGCGAGTCCTCTCCCCGGCCCGGCCGTTCCAGCTTGTAGACCTCTGCGCCGTAGTCCGCCAGAAGGGCGCCACAGTACGGCCCCGAGATGGAACTGGTGAAATCGATTACCTTCACGCCTTTCAAAGGTTTCATCATTCTCTCCTTTCCCTTTGACTTTACAGGATGATCCTGTGATGTGGCAAAAAGTGACTGACCAGTCAGTCACAAGACGATTAACGAGATCCCGCCACCTTGTCAAGGGATTTTTTCACGGACCCTCCACCGAGAAATTGCTTGACAAGGTATGGGTTTTGTCCTTTATTCAGCCCTTTCTTCCGGATGAGGTGTTTCCATGCAAATCCCCATCGGACAGATACCCGAGGAAGGCAGAGCCTGCTCCTTCCACAAAGGGAAGGGCTGGCTGGAGGAGTTGCCGGGCGGAAGCGGGCCGTTGGAGTTCATGGTCGGCGAGGTCCAGGTCTCCTGCACCCTCAAGAAGGTCCGCGAGGCGATTTACGTGGAGGGCTCCCTGGTGACGGAGGTTCAGGGCGAGTGCTGCCGATGCCTGGAAAAAGCCCGGTTGCCAATCCAGTGTGAATTCCGCTATATCTTTCTGCCCGAACCGGATATACACGCGGAGGAAAAAGAGCTGACCCGGGACGACCTGGATTGCGTGTACTACCGGGAGGAGATCATCGATCTGGACCCGGTGGTCTATGAGCAGATCATGCTTCAGGTTCCGATCAAGCTGCTCTGTCGGGACGATTGCCGGGGATTGTGCGGTTCCTGCGGGGCCAACCTGAACCGGGAGGCCTGCACATGCCCCCCCCGCGGGGGGGACGAGCGCCTCGCCGTACTGAAAAAACTGAAGCTGAAAAATTCTTGAAAACGAGGAACATCGGTCATGCCAAACCCAGTCAAGAGACATTCCAAAACCCGCCGGAACAAGCGAAGATCCCACGATTTCCTGACCCCGGCCCTGGCGTCCGCCTGCCCGCAGTGCGGCGAGCCGAAACTTCCCCACCGCGTTTGCGCCAATTGCGGCACCTACAAGGGCCGCGAGGTCGTGCCGGCGGAAAAACTGTCGTAGTCCGAGCCGGCCGTTCAGGAGAGGGCCGTCCATGTTCCGACTGGGACTGGTTTTTCCCGGACAGGGATCGCAGTATGTGGGAATGGGCAGCGACCTGTACCGCGAGTTCGCCGCCGCCCGCGAAGTCTTCGACCGGGTTCGGGACATCCTCGGCTTCGATGTGGCCTCCCTCTGCTTCGAAGGACCCCGGGAGGCCCTGGACCTCACGGTCAATACCCAGACGGTTGTCCTGACGCTGGAAATCGCCATCTACGAAGCTTTCCGCCGCGAGGTGCCGCTGGCTCCCGAAGTCCTGGCGGGCCATAGCCTGGGAGAATATGCGGCCCTCTACGCCGCCGGCGCCCTGTCCCTGGAACACCTTTTCCCCCTCGTCCGGGCCCGGGCCAGATACCACCAGGACGCCGTTCCCCTGGGGGAAGGGGCCATGGCCGCGATCCTGGGACCCGGTGAGGATGCCGTACGGGAAGCCTGCAGCCGGGTTTGCGCGGATGGGGAGGATGTTACCCTGGCCATCCACAACGCCCCCGGCCAGACCGTCGTTTCCGGGCATACCGCGGCGGTGGAGCGGGCGGTGGAGGAGATTCGGCGAACCGGCGGAGCCCAGGCGGTGAAGCTGCCCATCAGCGTTCCCTGCCACTGCAGCCTGCTTGCCCCGGCATCGGAGCGCCTCCGGGAGGACCTGGAGGGGATCCCATTCGGGGAGTTTGCCGTGCCCGTCATCCCGAACTGCGATCCCGGCGTCTTCTATACCCGCGAAACAGCCAGGGATCTTCTGTGCCGGCAGATCGTCCAGCCGGTCCGATGGAAAGAGACCATCGAAAAAATGGCCGACCTGGGGTTGGATACGATCCTGGAGATGGGGCCCAAGCGCACCCTGTCGGCCCTCATCAAACGCATCGACCGGAGGTTCCGCCTGCTGAGCGTGGAGAACGCGGATTCCCTGAGGAAAACCGCGGCGCTCTTCGCGGAGGAGATGGAGCCGAAACTGCAATCCTGAAGGAGGAAACGGTTCATGACACTGGAGGAAAAGGTCATCAACATCATCATGGAGCAACTCGGCGTGACGCGCGAGGAGTGTGTTCCCGAGGCAGCCTTCATCGAGGACCTCGGCGCCGACTCCCTGGACCTGGTGGAACTGATCATGGAGATGGAAGAAAACTTCGGCATCACCATCGCTGATAACGAACTGGAAAAAATCCGCACCATCCAGGACGCCATCGACTTCCTCAAGAGCAAGGGTGTTTCCTGACCATTCATCGACCGCAGGCGGATTTCATGACGAACAGGAGAAGGGTTGTCATCACGGGCCTGGGGGCCGTCACCCCCGTGGGCAACTCCGCCCGGGAGGCCTGGGAAAGCATCTGCGCAGGCCGGTCCGGCATCGGGCCCATCACCCGGTTCGACACCACGGGTCACCAGACCCGGATCGCCGGCGAGGTGAAAAACTTCGATCCGCTGGCCTTTGTCGATCCGAAATGGCTCCGTCGCCTGGACCTTTTCATTGTCTATGCCCTTGCCGCCTCCGACATGGCCATGGCCGACGCGGGCCTGACCGCGGACACGGCCGGGGGAGACCGGGCCGGCACCATCATCGGCTCCGCCATCGGAGGCCTCTCCACCATGGAGACCGCGAAAGAGGCCTACGACCGTGGAGGCCCCCGGAAGATCTCCCCGTTCGCGCTTCCGGCGGCCCTGGGCAACCTCGCGGCGGGCCACGTGTCTATTCGGTACAGCCTCCGGGGACCCATCAACTGCACCACCACCGCCTGCTCCGCCGGGAACCACGCCATCGGGGACTCCTACCGGATGATCGCCGGCGGTTGGGCGGATGTCATGCTTGCCGGCGGTGCCGAGGCGGCCGTCACGCCCCTGGGGATCGGCGGCTTCAATGTCATGCGGGCCATGTCGCTCCGCAACGACGAGCCGGAAAAGGCCAGCCGTCCTTTTGACCGGGATCGAGACGGATTTGTCATCTCCGAAGGATGCGGACTCGTCGTCCTGGAGGAGATGAACCGGGCCCTCGACCGGGGCGCCCGGATCTACGCGGAAGTCGCGGGATACGGCTCCACGGCGGACGCCTTCCACCTGGCGGCGCCCCCGCCGGGACACGCAGGGGCGGCCCGGTGCATGCGGGAGGCCCTCCGGGACGCCGGCCTCCAGCCGGAGGACATCCAATACATTAATGCACACGGGACCTCCACGCCCCTGAACGACGTCTACGAGACGGAGGCCGTCAAGGCCGCTTTCGGGGAGCACAGCCGCCGGCTGGCCGTGAGCTCGACGAAATCCATGACGGGACACATGCTCGGTGCCGCCGGCGGGGTCGAGGCCATCTTCACGGCCAAGGCGGTGGAGGAGGGAATCCTGCCTCCGACGATCAACCTGGACAACCCCGACCCGGCCTGCGACCTGGACTACGTGCCGAACAAGGCCCGCCGGCAGGAGATCCGGACGGCCCTGTCGAGCACCTTCGGGTTCGGAGGGGCCAACGCCGTGATTGTCCTGCGAAAGTTTGCACCATGAACATGCAGCCCGTCATTCTCGGCTCCGACCACGCCGGTTACGACCTGAAGGAAGCCGTCAAGGCGATCCTGGTCAAGGGGAACATCCCCGTAACGGACGCCGGCACGAACGGCCCGGAGCCCGTGGATTACCCCGACTTCGCCCGCGCCGTGGCGGAGGCCGTCGCGGCGGGCCGGTTTCCCCGGGGGATCCTCGTCTGCGGCTCCGGCATCGGCATGGCCATTGCCGCCAACCGGTATCCCGGTGTCCGGGCGGCCCTGTGCCTGGACGAAGAGACGGCCCGCCTGAGCCGCCTCCATAACGACAGCAACGTCCTCGTTTTGGCGGGACGCAAGACCGATCCGGAGACGGCCCGGCGCATCGTCCGGACCTGGCT
>CAZXMK010000021.1:0-9218 GCA_964641935.1 uncultured Syntrophaceae bacterium | reverse complement strand
TGGCGGGACGCAAGACCGATCCGGAGACGGCCCGGCGCATCGTCCGGACCTGGCTCCTGACGGAATTCGAGGGGGGGCGCCACGCGCAGCGCCTCGACAAGATCCGCGGGATCGAGGAAGCCCTGCACCTCAAATAAACCACGAGAACGGGAGGAAGACGGAATCCATGACGAACCTGAAAAAGACCGATCCGGAGATCGCCGGCGCCATTCTGCAGGAGACGGTCCGGCAGGCCGGCAAGCTGGAGATGATCGCCTCGGAGAACTTCGTCAGCGAGGCCGTTCTGGAGGCTCAGGGCAGCATCATGACGAACAAGTACGCCGAGGGCTACCCCGCGAAGCGCTACTACGGCGGATGCGAGTACGTGGACGTGGCCGAAACGCTGGCCATCGAGCGCTGCAAGAAACTCTTCGGCGCCGACCACGCGAACGTCCAGCCCCACTCGGGCACCCAGGCGAACATGGCCGTCTACTTCGCCACCCTCCAGCCGGGCGACACGGTCCTGGGCATGAACCTCTCCCACGGCGGGCACCTCTCCCACGGCAGCCCCGCCAACTTCTCCGGGAAACTTTACAACGTCGTTGCCTACGGCGTCCGGAAGGACACGGAGACCATCGACTTCAACGAGGTGGAGGACCAGGCGAAGAAGCACAAGCCGAAGCTGATCGTCGTCGGCGCCAGCGCCTATCCCCGGACAATCGACTTCGAGGCCTTCCGGCGGGTCGCCGACTCGGTCGGGGCGGTCGTCATGGCCGACATCGCCCACATCGCGGGCCTCGTGGCCGTGGGGCTGCACCCCTCGCCGATTTCCGTCTGCGAGTTCGTCACCTCGACGACCCACAAGACCCTCCGTGGCCCCCGCGGCGGACTCGTCATGTGCCGCCAGGACTTCGCCCAGGCCTTGAACAGCCGGGTCTTTCCGGGCATGCAGGGGGGGCCGCTGATGCACGTCATCGCGGCGAAGGCCGTAGCCTTCCAGGAGGCGCTGCAGCCGGCCTTCCGGGACTACCAGGCGCAGATCGTCAAGAACGCGAAGGCCGTTGCCGAGACACTCATGCAGAAAGGCTTCCGCCTCGTCTCCGGCGGGACGGACAACCACCTGATGCTGGTGGACCTCACGGAGGCCGGCGTGACCGGCAAAGATGCCCAGGAGGTCCTGGACCGGGCCGGCATCACCGTCAACAAGAACGGCATCCCCTTCGACACAAGGGGCCCCATGGTGACCAGCGGGATCCGGATCGGCACGCCGGCCCTGACGACCCGGGGGATGAAGGAAGACGAGATGCGCCTGATCGCGGGCTGGATCGCCCGGGTCCTCCGGGATCACGGGAACGAGGCCCTGGTGGCGGAGGTCCGGGCGGAGGTCTCGGCCCTCTGCGAGCGGTTCCCTCTCTACACGGAGCGGATCCGGGCGGGGTCATGACGGGAGACGGGGCGAAGCGTCCCTCCTGGGACGAGTACTTCATGGACATCGTCGGGGTCGTCGCCCGGCGCTCCACCTGCGTGCGGCGCAAGGTCGGGGCGGCGCTGGTGAGGGACCGGCGGATCCTGTCCACGGGGTACAACGGCGCCCCCTCCGGGATGGCCCACTGCCTCGACCGGGGCTGCCTGCGGCTGGAGATGAAGGTTCCCTCGGGGGAGCGCCACGAGCTGTGCCGGGGGCTGCACGCGGAGCAGAACGCCATCATCCAGGCGGCCCTCCACGGCGTCAGCGTCCGGGGGGCGACCCTGTACTGTACGAACCAGCCCTGTGTGATCTGCGCGAAGATGATCATCAACGCGGGGATCATCCGGATCGTCATCCGCGACGGATACCAGGACGACCTGGCGGCGGAGATGCTCCAGGAGGCGGGCATCGAGGTGTCCAGAACATGAAATGCCCGTTCTGCGCAAACGCGGAAAACAAGGTCATCGATTCCCGGGTGAGCAAGGACAGCAACTCCATCCGCCGCCGGCGGGAGTGCCTGGGCTGCGGGAAGCGCTTCACGACCTACGAGTACGTCGAGGAGGTCCTGCCGGTGGTGGTCAAGAAGGACGGCCGCCGGGAGCCCTTCGACATGCTGAAGATCAAAAACGGCATCAAGAAGGCCTGTGAGAAGCGGCCCATCCCCACGGAGGCGATCGAGGCGATCATCGAGCGGATCGAGCAGGCCTGCCAGGAGTACCAGGGCAAGGAGATCCCCTCGACGGACATCGGGGAGCAGGTCATGCGGGAGCTGAAAGAGATCGACGGCGTGGCCTACGTTCGGTTCGCCTCGGTGTACCGGTCCTTCAAGGACGTCGGGGACTTCATGGAGGAGCTGCAGGACTTCCTCCAGGTCAACAAGAAGAGTCAGAAGTAGCCGGAAGGCCGGGGATTGCAGATCATGTTCACGGGGATCATCCAGGGATTCGGCACCGTCCGGGGGCTTGCGAAGAAGGGTCCCGAGGGACGGCTGGAAGTGGATTCCGCCCTGGATCTTTCGGACATCAAGACCGGCGACAGCATCGCCGTCAACGGGGCCTGCCTCACGGTGACGACGCGGGACGGGAACCGCTTCTCCGCCGACGTCTCGGCGGAGACCCTGGAGCGGACGACCCTGAAGGGACTCCGGACGGGGGTGCGGGTGAACCTGGAGAAGGCCCTGCGCCCGACGGATTTCCTCGGCGGGCACCTCGTCCTTGGCCACGTGGACGCGGTGGGGCGGATCGTCGAGAAGACCGACCGGGGCACCTCGATCGTCTTCGGCTTCGAGATTCCCCGGGAGCTGGCAAGATACGTCGTGGAGAAGGGCTCCGTCGCGGTGGACGGCATCAGCCTGACGGTAAACCGTTGTGAAAATAACCGTTTCTATGTTAACGTCATCCCCCACACGGCGGGACAGACCACCCTGGGATTCCGGAAAGTGGCCGACGCCGTGAACATCGAGACGGACATTCTGGGCAAATACATCGAGAAGCTTCTGCCGGGAGGAAAGGGCGGCCGGGGGATCGACCTGGCCTTCCTGGCGGAGCACGGCTTCGACAAGGGACATTGAGACATGGCAGTCAGTTCGATCAAGGAAGCATTGGAAGACATCCGGAACGGCCGGATGGTCATCCTCGTCGACGACGAGGACCGCGAAAACGAGGGCGATCTCTGCATGGCGGCCCAGTTCGCCACGCCGGAGGCCGTCAATTTCATGGCCCGCTACGGAAGGGGGCTCATCTGCCTGACCCTGACGGAGGAGCACGCCGACCGGCTCCACCTGTACCCCATGGTGCGGGACAACCGGTCCCGCTTCGGCACAGCCTTCACCGTCTCCATCGAGGCGAAACACGGGGTCTCCACGGGGATCTCGGCGGCCGACCGGGCCACCACCATCCGGGCCGCCGTGGACGACAGCGCCCGGCCGGAGGACCTGGTCAGCCCGGGCCACATTTTCCCGATCCGGGCCCGCAAGGGCGGCGTCCTCGTGCGGACGGGCCAGACGGAGGGTTCCGTCGATCTGGCCCGCCTGGCGGGACTCAAGCCCTCCGGCGTCATCTGCGAGGTCATGAAGGACGACGGAACGATGGCCCGCATGCCCGACCTGGAAATCTTCGCCGCGGAGCACCGGCTCAAGATCATCACCATCGCGGACCTGATCGAGTTCCGCATGCAGCACGAACGGCTCATCCACCGCTCCGCCTCGGCCATGCTGCCGACGAAGTTCGGCGGCGATTTCCGCATCACCATCTACGAGAACGACGTGGACGAAATCCTCCACATCGCCCTCGTCAAGGGCGAGATCACGCCGGAAGACGAGGTCCTCGTTCGGGTGCACTCCGAATGCGCCACCGGCGACATCTTCGGGTCTCTTCGCTGCGACTGCGGCGACCAGCTCCAGAGAGCAATGAAAATGGTGGAGGATGAAGGCAAGGGCGTGATCGTCTACATGCACCAGGAGGGCCGCGGCATCGGCCTGGTGAACAAGATCAAGGCCTACGAGCTGCAGGAGCAGGGCCGCGACACCGTGGAGGCGAACCTCGATCTGGGGTTCAAGGCGGACCTCCGGGACTACGGCATCGGCGCCCAGATCCTCGCGGACCAGGGTGTCCGAAAGATGCGGCTCATGACGAACAATCCCCGCAAGGTGGTCGGCCTGGAGGGATACGGCATCACCATCACCGAGCGGGTCCCCATCGAGATCGAGCCGACGGACTGCAGTCTCCGGTACCTGGCAGTGAAAAAGAAGAAGATGGGGCACATGCTCAACGGAGTGTAGACGGATTCGGGGACGGATGGAAACCCGTCCTCTCCCGGAGAGGACAAGACCTTTGCCCCGGGCTGTTCAAAAAGGGTTGGATGCAAGGCGCCCGAAATCCTGAGCCGCGAGTCGTACCGTATCGTACGTCGAGTGGCGAAGGACGAGGGGAACGCAGCAGACAGCCGTTTTTCAACGGCCCCGGACGGGAATGGAGAAAAGACATGCCGAAAACGGTGGAAGGAAAGATCGTCGCCAAGGGGATGCGGTTCGGGATCATCGCCAGCCGCTTCAACGATTTCATCTGCGGCCGCCTCATCGAGGGGGCCCTGGACGCCCTCGTCCGGGCCGGCGCCGACGAGAAGGACATCCTGGTTTACAAGGTCCCGGGGGCCTTCGAGCTGCCGCTGGCGGCGAAGAAAATCGCCAAGAGCGGCCGGTTCGACGCCGTCATCTGCCTGGGGGCGGTCATCCGGGGGGCCACGCCCCACTTCGAGTACATCAGCGCCGAGACGACCAAGGGAATCGCCATGGTCGGGCTGGAGACGGAAGTTCCCGTCGCCTTTGGGGTCCTCACGACCGACACGATCGAGCAGGCCATCGAGCGGGCCGGGACGAAATCGGGCAACAAGGGCTGGGATGCGGCCATGACGGCCATCGAGATGGTCGACCTCTTCCGGAAAATCTGAAAGGCCCGCCGGAAGGCGGCATAAATAGATATCCATGCAAGTCAGAAGAAAGGCCCGGGAAGCGGCCGTACAGATCCTTTACGGCCTCGACGTCCAGGAACGGGACCCCTGGGAAGCTCTTGAACACTACTGGCAGAACTTCGACCGTTCGGAGATGCCGGCGGACGCGCGCGAATTCACCGCGGACCTGGTGACCGGGACGTGGGAGCGGCGGGACGAGATCGACGGGCTCATCGGAAGCTGTTCCGAGCACTGGTCCCTTCCCCGCATGTCCAAGGTCGACAAGGCCATCCTCCGGATGGCCGTCTTCGAGCTCCGGTTCTGCCCGGACATTCCCCCCAAGGTGGCCCTCAACGAGGCCATCGACCTGGGGAAGCTCTTCGGATCCGAAAACTCGGGGGCGTTCATCAACGGCATCCTCGACGCCCTGCACGGCCGCTTCGGACGGGAGCAAAAGTCACCGGAATCCCAGCCCGGCGCGGAACCGTCCGGCGGGGAAGAGCCGCCCGGTCCGGAATCGAGCCCGGACTGACGGTCCGCAACCCCGCAAAAGCCCGTTTTTCCCCTATCCTGTTGAAAGAACAGACCCGTTGTGTTACGGAGGGACAACATCTCTACGCTAAGGGAGCCCGCCATGAACATCAAGTACAACCCCTGGGAAATCGAAGAGAAATGGCAGACGAAGTGGGAGGAGAACAAGACGTTCCACGTCCATGAGGACCCCTCGCGGAAGAAGTACTACCTCCTGGAGATGTTCCCCTATCCGTCCGGCCGGATCCACATCGGCCACGTCCGCAACTACGCCATCGGCGACGTCGTGTCCCGCTACAAGCGGATGAGGGGGTTCAACGTCCTGCACCCCATGGGCTGGGACGCCTTCGGCATGCCCGCGGAGAATGCCGCCATCGAGCGGGGCATCCACCCCGCCGTCTGGACGAACGACAACATCGCCAACATGAAGAAGCAGCTCAAGCGGATGGGCTTCAGCTACGACTGGGACCGCGAGATCTCCACCTGCGAGCCCTTCTACTACAAGTGGGAGCAGCTCTTCTTCCTGTGGATGTACGAGAAGGGCCTGGCCTACAAGAAGACCTCCTCGGTGAACTGGTGCCCCAAGTGCCAGACGGTCCTGGCCAACGAGCAGGTGGAGGCGGGGCTGTGCTGGCGCTGCTCCACCGAGGTGGCGGAAAAGACCCTGGACCAGTGGTGCTTCCGGATCACCGCCTACGTGGAGGAGCTCCTGGAAGGATGCGACCGGCTGGCCGGCTGGCCCGAGCGGGTCCTCACCATGCAGCGCAACTGGATCGGCAAGAGCCACGGCTTCGAGATGATCTTTCCCATGGCCGACGGCAACGGCGAGATCAAGGTCTTCACCACCCGGCAGGACACCATTTACGGGGCCACGTTCATGCTGATCGCCGCGGAGCACCCCCTGGTCCTGGAGCTGGCGAAAGGCAAGGAGTGCGAGAAGGAGGTCCAGGAATTCGTCGAAAAGATCAAGCGGCAGGACAAGAACCTCCGCACCTCCGACTACTATGAGAAGGAGGGCGTCTTCCTGGAATCGTACTGCCTGAATCCCGTGACCCACAAGAAGATGCCCATCTTCGCGGCCAACTTTGTCCTGGCCGACTACGGCACGGGCTGTGTCATGGCGGTGCCGACCCACGACCAGCGCGACTTCGAGTTCGCCAAGAAGTACAACCTTCCGCTCATCGTGGTCATCCAGCCGCCGAACCGGGCGCTCAACGTCCAGACCATGACGGAGGCTTACGTCGACGAGGGGATCCTCGTGAACTCCGGGCCGTTCAACGGGATGGAGAACATGAAGGCCCTCGACGCCATCGCCGACCACCTGATCTCCCTGAAGCGCGGCCAGCGGACCATCCAGTACCGCCTCCGCGACTGGGGGATCTCGCGCCAGCGCTACTGGGGTGCCCCGATTCCCATGATCTACTGCGAGAAGTGCGGCACCGTGCCGGTCCCCGAGAAAGACCTCCCGGTGGTCCTGCCGATGGACGTGGAACTGACCGGAGAGGGCGGCTCACCCCTGGCGCGGCACAAGGCCTTCGCAGAGACGACCTGCCCCGGCTGCAGCGGCCCCGCCCGGCGCGAGACCGACACGATGGACACCTTCGTGGAATCCTCCTGGTATTTCGACCGGTTCTGCTGCGCCGTCCACGACGTCAAGCCCGGCCTGGACCGGAAGGCCCTGGACTACTGGATGCCGGTTGACCAGTACATCGGCGGGATCGAGCACGCGATCCTGCACCTTCTCTATTCCCGCTTCTACACGCGGATGCTCCGGGATTTCGGCGTCATCGGCGTGGACGAGCCCTTCGCGAACCTGCTCACCCAGGGCATGGTCTGCAAGGAGACGATGAAGTGCCCCGAGCACGGCTTCCTCTTCCCGGAGGAAGTCAAGGAAGGGAAATGCGCCTCCTGCAGCCGGGACGTCATCATCGGGAAAACAGAGAAAATGTCAAAATCGCTGAGGAATATTGTCGATCCCGACTACCTCATCAAGAAATACGGCGCCGACACGGCCCGGGCCTTCTGCCTGTTCGCGTCGCCGCCGGAGAAGGACCTGGAGTGGAGCGACCAGGGCGTGGAAGGCTCTTTCCGCTTCCTCAGCCGCATCTGGCGGATCGTCACGGAGGAATACCTGGAGGACATCCTGGGCGTGGCCCCCTTCGACGGGAAGACCCCCCTGGAGGGAGACCTGAAGAACCTCCGCCGGAAGACCCACCAGACAATCCGCAAGGTCTCGGCCGACCTGGAGGACCGCTTCCGCTTCAATACCGCCATCAGCGCCGTCATGGAGCTGGTGAACGCCCTGTACATTTTCAACAGGCCGGACAAGAGCGATACGCTGGCCCTCTCGGTGGTCCGGGAGGCCGTGGAGGCGGTGCTTCTCATGATGGCCCCCATCGTTCCCCACATCACCGAGGAGTTGTGGGAAATGCTCGGCCAGAAAACGGCCCTGGCCGACATGCCCTGGCCGGCTTGGGACCGGGAAGTGGCCTCCGAGGAGGAGATCACCATCGTGCTCCAGGTCAACGGCAAGGTCCGCAGCCGCATCACCGTGCCGGCCGACGAGGAGGAGGACAAGATCAAGGCGCTCGCCCGGGCGGACGAGAAAATCGTCAAGATGATCGAGGGGAAGCAGGTGGTCAAGGAGGTCTACGTCCCCCGCAAGCTCGTCAACATCGTGATCAAGGGCTGACGGGGAGGACCGGCGACCATGCGGCTTTCGAGACGGCAGATCTTCTGGCTCATCGTTCTGGCCCTGACCTCGCTATGGGCCTGCGGCTATCATTTCGTGGGCACCGGCGGCGACGGCATCGATCCGGCCATCCGGCGGGTCCACGTGGCGACCTTCGGAAATGCCACCACCGAGCCCAACGTGGAGAGCACGTTCCGGTCGGCCTTCATCGACCGGCTCATCCAGGGCGGGCGTTTCCAGATCGTCGACCAGGCGGCCCAGGCGGATGCCGTCCTGAAGGGCAACATCAAGACCCTTGTCCGGACACCCCTGGCCTATACCGCGGGAAACCTGGCGTCGGAAGAGCGATGGACGGCAATCGTGGACCTGTCCTTCGATGAGCGGGAGACGGGGAAGGTCCTCTGGGCGAACAGCGAATTCAGCCTGACGGGAGACTACAAGGTGAGCTCGACGAGCCTTTCGGTGACCGAGCGCAACAGAAAAGAAGCCCTCATCAAGCTGGCCAGTGACACAGCCGAGAGGGCTTATTCCATGATCCTGTCCGGTTTCTGAAAGGCCGGGTTACTTCGCTTGAAGCGTGTTGACCTTCTTGGTCAGGCGGGAGACCTTGCGGGAGGCGGTCTTCTTGTGAAAGGCGCCTTTGGCGGCGGCCTTCTGGATCGCCGGGATCGCTTCGTTCAGCGCGGCCAGGGAAGCTTCCTTGTCCTTGCCTTCTACAGCCCCGAGGACCTGCTTGACCGACGTCTTGACACTGGACTTCACCATGGCGTTCCGAAGGCGCCGTTTCTCATTCTGCTTGCTTCTCTTGATCGCGGATACGTGTGTGGCCAACTGCCTTCCTCCTTGGGAAATTAAGGTTGAGACCTTTATCCGAAATGCCCCGCCCTGTCAAGGTTAAAGTGCCCAAAGTCGTCAACAATCGCTTGACTTGAAGATGCCGATTGGATATGGTGCCCTCCGCAACAAGCCAATCCGACCAAGACGTGGGGATGTAGCTCAACTGGGAGAGCGCGGCGTTCGCAATGCCGAGGTCAGGGGTTCGATCCCCCTCATCTCCACCATTTCTTTTTCCACCTCATTTGTTTGCCCCCGTAGCTCAGG
>CAZXMK010000020.1:0-20941 GCA_964641935.1 uncultured Syntrophaceae bacterium | reverse complement strand
ACACCCGAGGCACACGGGCGAGATCCACCGGGCTTACGGGAAGGCGGGGTCGGATGTCATTTTTACCTGTACCTTCGGCGCCAACCGCCTCAAGCTGGAAACCTACGGCGTCGCTGGAGTGGGGGAGATCAACCGGGACCTGGCCCGCCTGGCGCGGGAGGCCGTCGGCCCCGGCGTGTTCGTCTTCGGGGATATCGGCTCCACGGGCCGGTTCGTGGAGCCCTTCGGACCCCTCGGGTTCGAGGAGGCCGTGGCGATCTTCCGGGAACAGGTGCGGGGCCTCCTGGATGGCGGCGTCGACGGATTCGCCGTCGAGACCATGATCGACATCCAGGAGGCCCGGGCGGCCCTCCTGGCGATCCGCGAAGAATCCGACGCCTTTGCCGTCGTGACCATGACCTATGAAGCCGACGGGCGGACCCTCGGCGGGACGAATCCGCTGACGGCCCTGGCGACCCTCCAGGGCCTCGGGGCCGACGCCGTGGGCTGCAACTGCTCCGTGGGGCCCGAGGCGATGGCGGAGATGGTCCGGGCCATGAAACCCTATGCGAAAGTTCCCCTCGTCGCAAAACCGAATGCAGGCCTGCCCCGCCTCGTCGAGGGCCATACCGTCTTCGACATGACGCCGGATGCCTTCGCCCGCGCGGCTGTCTCGATGGCCGAGGCGGGGGGAAACCTCCTGGGCGGCTGCTGCGGGACGTCGCCGGAGCATATCCGCGCCCTCGCCGATGCGGTCCGGAACCGGAAGCCCGCGGCGCCGCTCCGCCGGCCCCCGGCCGTGCTCAGCAGCGCCCGGGGCTGCCGGGTTCTCGAGGACGGTCCCCTGATGATCGTGGGCGAACGGATCAACCCCACCGGGAAAAAGGCCCTCCAGGAGGAACTCCGGGCGGGAAGCATGGAGACGGTCCGCCGGATGGCCCGGGAACAGGAGGAGGCCGGGGCGGATCTCCTGGACGTAAACGTCGGCGTCCCCGGCATCGACGAGACGAAGACCGTCCGGGAGGTGATCGGCAGCGTCATCAGCGTCACCGCCCTGCCCCTGGTGATCGACTCCTCCCGGGTGGAGACCATCGAGGCGGCCCTCCGCTTTTACCCCGGCCGGGCAATGATCAACTCCATCTCCGGGGAACGGGACAAACTGGACCGCCTTCTGCCTGTGGCCGCCCGCTACGGCGCCATGTTCATCCTCCTTCCCCTGAAGGGCCGCGAGGTTCCGGAGACCTTCGGGGAGCGGCGGGAGATTGTCCGGGAGGTCCTGAAGGAAGCGAAACGGTACGGGCTGACGAAGGAAGACGCCGTCGTGGATGCCCTGGTGATGAC
This sequence comes from uncultured Syntrophaceae bacterium, assembly GCA_964641935.1. Lineage (GTDB taxonomy): Bacteria > Desulfobacterota > Syntrophia > Syntrophales > PHBD01 > PHBD01. Next base: position 19,621 of record CAZXMK010000020.1, on the reverse strand, counting down.
CGCCGCCTCGAGGCCCGCGGCACCCCGGGAGACCCTGCGGACCGTGGAGTGGTGCACCCGCAGCCTGCAGTGCCGGACGATCGTAGGGCTTTCCAACGTGTCCTTTGGACTGCCGGAGCGGCGGTGGATCAACGGCGCCTTCCTTGCCATGGCGCAGACCCTGGGCCTGACCATGGCCATCGCCAACCCGGGGCAGGAAGAGCTGATGAGCCTGAAAATGGCCGGTGACGTCCTCCTGGCGAAGGACCGGAACGCCGCCGCCTACGTCCGCCGCTTCTCGGCGGTCCGGAAAGAGCCGGAGCCGGCGGCGGCGGCTGATCCCTCCCGGCGGGTGGCCGACGCCATCGTGGAGGGGGATCGGGACACCGTCGTCACCCGCGTCGAGGAGGCACTGGCGGCCGGCATCGGCGTCGCCCGGCTGGTTAAGGACACGATGATCCCGGCGGTCGTCCGGGTGGGGGACCTCTATGAGCAGAAACGCTACTTTCTGCCCCAGCTCATCGCCGGTGCGGAGGCCATGCAGCGCGCCATGGAGCACCTGGAGCCCAGGCTCCAGGGGGATGCGGCCAGAACCTCCCGGGGGGCGATCGTCCTGGCCACGGTGGAGGGGGACATCCACGACATCGGGAAGAACATTGTCTCCCTGATGCTTCGCAACGCCGGCTGGCGGGTGGTGGACCTGGGAAAAGACGTGAGCGCCGCGCGGATTGTCGCGGCCATGGAAGAAGTGCGGCCCCGGGCGGTGGGCCTGTCGGCCCTGATGACGACAACCATGGTTCACATGAAACAGGTGATCGACCTGGCCCGCGAAAACGGGTTCCAGACGCCGTTCCTCGTCGGCGGCGCTGTGGTCACCCGGGAGTATGCGGACTCGATCGGGGCCGCCTACGGGAAGGACGGCGTGGATGCCGTCCGGGTCCTGGAGGCCCTGCCCCCGCAGGAGGATTCCTGAAGCCATGATGCACATCCGCCTTCCCTCCCGGCAGAGGGACATCCGGATTTCCCTCCTGGTGTCGGCGGCCTTTCATGCCGCCGTGGCGGCGCTCCTTCTGCTGGCCGCCGCCGAATCCGGCCTGCCGAGGCTCCTGAAGGCGGAAGGGGCGAATCTGATCGTCTCCTGGATCTCCGTGGTGCCGGCAGTCAAAGAGACCGCTGCGGCTCCGGCGGGCAGGGCGGCTCCGGGCGTTTCCGCGCCGACGGTTCCGGTCCGGCAAACGAAGTCGCCGCCCAGACCGCAGGAGGAACGCGCGGTGCCCCAGGCAGCGGCGGAGGCTGGGCGGATGACGTATACCCCGGCCGCCCTGGCGGTCGACGCGTCGGGACGGGCTGCGGGCGTTTCCAGCATTCCGGCGCCGTCCGCACCATCCGGGAGCGGGGTCTCCGGGGCGGTTCAGACTGCGGCGCTTCCGCGCTATCGGGACAATGCCAGGCCCGCCTACCCGCTGGCGGCCCGGCTCCGCGGATACGAGGGGATGGTGCTCCTGTCCGTGGACGTGTCCGCCGACGGCCGGGTGGACGATCTCACGGTGAAGCGGTCGTCGGGCTACGAAGTCCTGGACCGGTCAGCCCTGGATGCCGTCCGGACCTGGACGTTCGAGCCGGCCCGGCGGATGGGCCGGGCGGTCCGGATGCGCGTGGACATCCCCGTGAAGTTCGTACTCCGCGGGGAGGAGTCCCCGACCTGAAATCTCTGATGGAGGAAATCGACCCTATGGACCTGTCTCAAAGCCGGGATCGCCTGGCGGAGCTGATTCTCCGCCGATCCTTTCAATACCGGGAGGACCCGCCGTTCACCCTGGCCTCCGGGAAAACGAGCTTCTTCTACTTCAACTGCAAGCCGGTGACCCTGGATCCCGAGGGGATGAACCTGATCGGCCGCGTCCTCTTCGGGATGGTTCGCGGCACCGGCGTGACCGCCGCGGGAGGCCTGACCCTGGGTGCGGACCCCCTGGCCAACGCCCTGTCGGTGATCTCCTTCCAGGAGGGCGAGCCGATCAAGTCGTTCATCGTCCGGAAGGATGTGAAGGCCCACGGAACGAAAAGTGCCGTCGAGGGGAACGTGGCGAAGGGGGAACATGTGGTCGTCCTCGACGACGTCATCACGACGGGGGGATCGACGATCACAGCCATCGAGAAGGCCCGCGAGGCGGGCCTCATTGTGGACCGCGTCATCGCCCTCATCGACCGGGAAGAGGGGGGACGCGAAAACATCCTGGCGCTGGCAGGCCGCGTCGACGCCGTCTTCACCCGGACCGAGATCATGGAGCGGTACAGAAAAGGCTGATGCCGGCCGCTTTTCGGGAAGCGGGTTCTTCGAGGCGTCCGATCCCGCGCGCATCCCGGACCGGATGGGAAACGGGGACTTGGGATCTGTTCAGAGAAGGAGGCGGAAGGATGGGAAAAAATCTCGTGATCGTGGGGGGGGGCGCCGGCGGTGCAGCCGCTGCGGCGGAAGCCCGGCGGAGGGATCCGGACCTGACCGTTACCATCGTCGAGCGGACAGCCTATACATCAACCGCCGCCTGACCGATGCCTTATTACATCGGTGATGTAATCAAGGACAATCGGAAACTGGTGGCCAGAACGCCGGAGAAGTTCCGGGAATCGGGGGTCGAGGTCCTCACGGAAACCCGGGTGGAATCCGTGGACATCCAGAAGCAGGCGGTGCTTCTGGAAAAAGGCGACAGGCTCCCCTTTGATTTTCTTGTCTTCGGCACCGGCACCAGGGCCTTTACGCCGGAAATGCCCGGAGAGGATCGAGAAGGCGTCTTTGTTCTCAAGGGCCTGAGCGACGCCATCCGCATCAAGCAGCTGGTCCAGGAGACTTCCTGCCGGAGGGCCGTCATCATCGGCGCCGGCTTCATCGGTCTGGAAATGTCCGAGGCTTTCCGGCTGGCGGGCGTTGAAACGACCATGGTGCACCGCGGTACCCTGCCGGCAGCCCGCTGGGATCCCGAGCTGTCCCGCCCGATGCTGGAAGAAATGGAGCGTCATGGCGTGACCTTCCTGCCGGGCACGACCGTCACCTCCATCGAGCCCGGAACCGAATGCCGAAACCGTCTCAACACGAGCGCCGGCCCGCTGGAAGCGGACATCATCCTCCTCGCCCTGGGGGTGCGCCCGGATGTGGATCTGGCCCGGGAGGCGGGCATCACCATCGGACCCTCGGGGGCCATCGCCGTCAACTTTGCCCAGCGCACCTGTGCGGAAAGCGTGTATGCCGCCGGGGATTGCTGCGAGTCCTATCACCGGGTAAGCGGACGCTGGGTGAACATTCCCCTCGGCGACATTGCCAACAAGCAGGGCCGCGTGGCTGGAAGCAACATCGGAGGCGGCGCCATGGTGTTTCCCGGAATCGTGGGGGCCCAGTCCTTTAAAATATTCGGTCTGGAAGCAGCCGCAGCGGGGTTGAGCGAGCGGGAAGCGGTCCGGGCGGGTTTCCAGCCCGTCAGCACCGTCCTGTGGGGAACCAGCGCAGCCCGTTCCATGCCGACGGCGAGGCGGCTGGGGTTGAAGCTCACGGCGGACCGCGGGACGGGAAAACTCCTCGGGGTCCAGGCGGTCGGTGAGGCGGGGGCCGTGAGCCGCGTCAACACCCTGTCGGCAGCCCTCTGGGCGGGCATGTCCCTGGAGGATGTGGCGTATCTCGACCTGGCCTACGCTCCGCCGTTCAGCGGTGCCTGGGATCCGATCCACATCGCCGCCCAGGGACTGATGAGACAACTGGCATAGCAGGACGGACTGTCTTCCGGTGCAACTGCCAAAGCATTGCCGAGTAAATCCCAGGTATTTATGGTTGTATCCATCCGGGAAACCATCCGGCCACGGTGAATCCGTCCGAGAAAGGACTTGCAAACCCCTGTCCGGCGAAGTATGATCGCGGGCTGAAAAATATAAGTATTTAAGATTCCTGCGGTTTTTCCATATCGGACCTGTCCGGAGGCTCTTGTCCCACGCCGCACTCGTTCGGCTCGGAGCGTGTTTGGGAACGAAGATGGATCGTTCTCCCGGGCCTTCCGCGACAACAACCGGGAAAAACCGGATCTGCGGGAATCGGAGCAGGTTGTTCCATGAGCAGAAGAAAGAGGATTGTTGTCCTGGCGGCGATGCTGGTTCTGGTGTCCGCCGCCGCGGCGTATGCCCTGCGGGGGGAGATCGTGGAGGTGGCACTCTACCGGAACGCAAAGATGGTCAACGGCGTTCCGGCGGGCTGGAAGATCATGCGCCATTCCGGCACGCCGGTCATCCGGCTGGAGAAATTCGGCGATGCCTACTACGTGCACCTGGCAAGCGATTCCCGGTCTGGTTTCGGGATCGAGAAAGAGGTCAGCGTCGATCTAAAGGAATATCCGTACCTGAACTGGACCTGGACGGCGACGAAACTGCCCCGGGGCGGCGACGTCCGAAAATCCGCCACCGACGACCAGGCGCTCCAGATCTATGTCGTCCTGCCTACAACGGGATTCCCGGAACGGTTGAACTACCCCATTCTCACCTATGTCTGGGACAACGAGGCCCCGAAGGGGCTGATCACCAAGAGTCCCAAGCCCCTCATGAAAAAGATCCGTTACGTCGTCGTCCGCAACAAGACGGACCGCCTCGGGACCTGGTACACGGAGAAGCGGAATGTTTACGAGGACTTCCGGAAGGTATTCCGGGACGTGGACGGCGGGGAGCCCCGGGGGGCGACACACGGGCTGCGCTTCTACATCAACTCGCAGAACACCAAGAGCCAGGCGGAAGGCTACATCGGCGAAGTCTACTTCAGCAAGTCCTGACGACCCCCGGTTCCGCAATTCCGGGCCTGCAAGACCATGGGGCCGGCTTTCCGCTCGTGGATGCCGGCCCCTTTCGTTTCCTCACTCTCCCGCCGCCACCCGGATCCGGTTCACCGCCCTGTGAGCCTGGCGGACCGGCTCCGGCAGGCGGCAACCCCGGCAGCAGGAAAGTGTGATCTCAACGGCCTTCTCCATGCCGATCCGGTGTCCCTGGGAGACGTATACGGGCTTTACCCGGTCCCGCGTCCTGAGCGTGATGCCCACGACGGTGCCGTCGACCAGCAGCTCCGCCCTGTTTCCCTTCTCCATGCCGACTTCGCTGTGTGTCCCATAGAGCCTGGTCTTGGCGCAGCCGATCGCCGGCAGGTCGAGAAACAGCCCCAGGTGGGAGGCGAGGCCGAATCCGCGCGGATGGGCAATTCCCTGTCCGTCGAAGAGAACCGCGTCGGGAATGCGGCGAAGCCGCCCGAAGGCCTTCAGGACGACGGGACCTTCCCGGAAGCTGAGGAGACCGGGAACGTAGGGGAAGGAGGACCGGTCCTCCGCGGAGGCCTCTTCCAGCAATTCCAGGGACGGGTAGGCGAGAACGACAACCGCCGCGAAGAAGCGGTCGCTTCCCCGGGCATAGGAAACGTCGGCCCCGGCGATCGTCTGCAGGGAGGAGGGAAAGGACCGGTCGTCCAGAATCAGCCTTTCCCGCAGTTTTCCCTGGAGGCTGACGGCCTCCCGGCAGGAGAGGTCCCAGGAATGGAGGTTACGGACCCTCATCGGGATTTTCCAGCCAGTCCGCCAGGATGCTCTCCGCTTTGGCCACGTCGGCGCGGATCTGTGTCACCAGCGCCTCGGGGCCGTCGAACTTCATCTCCGGCCGGAGGCGGTCGATGAAGAGGATCTCCAGCGATTCCCCGTACAGGTTGCCCTGGAAGTCGAGGATGAAAACCTCCACCGACAGATCCGAGTCTCCGAAGGTCGGATTGTAGCCGATGTTGAGAACGGACTTCATGGAGCGACCGTCCATCTTCGTGACGGCGGCGTATACGCCCCGGGCCGGCAGGAGTTCCTTTTCGGGCCGGACGTTTGCCGTCGGGAAACCCAGCCCCGTCCCGCGGCGGTGGCCGTGGACGACCCGGCCGGCCACGTTGTAGGGACGGCCGAGGAGGTTCCGGGCCGTCCGGACGTCGCCGTCGAAGATGGCGTTCCGGATCCGGGTGCTGCTGATGACGTCGCCGCTCCCGGTGACGGCCCCGAGGGCCTCCACGTCGAACCCGAGGGTCTTCCCCCAGCGGGCCAGGAAGGCCTCGTTTCCCTCCTTGCCGCGGCCGAAGCGGTAATCGTGGCCGATCAGGAGCTTCCGGATTCGGAGCCCCTTCCAGAGGACGTCCCGGACGAAGGCCTCGGCGGACAGGGCGGCGAAGTCCAGGTCGAAGGGGATCATCAGGAGGGCGTCGACGCCGGCGGCGGCGATCTCCCGAATTTTTTCCTCCGGAGTCGTGATCAGGTAGAAGGGCCGACGGTCGGCCCGGAGGACGCTTTTGGGATGCGGTTCGAAGGTGATGACCAGGACGGGAGCCCCGGCGGGACGCGCCTCCTCGATGAGTCGGTGGAATATGGACTGGTGGCCCCGGTGCACACCGTCGAAATTGCCGATGGTGACGTAAGCCCCCTCCAGTTCCCGGGGGATTTCCTGCAGACTGCGAATGACCTCCATGCTTTCCCTTTCCGCTGGCCGATCCCGTCCGATTCAGCGTGAATCCGCCACTGGCGCGGCCCGGGCAGATCATTTTCCTTGACAGGGGATTGGCGATTCGTGTAGAAACAAACGCTCTTTTGAGATGCACCAGCCTTTTTTGCCGAAGTGGCGGAATTTGGTAGACGCGCTAGGTTCAGGGTCTAGTGGGCGTACGCCTGTCCGGGTTCAAATCCCGGCTTCGGCACCATTTTTGATTTGAAATGGGGAGTTAGAGAGCCGTTCTAACTCCCCATTGTCGTATGTGCCGTTCTTGTCAAACCTCTGTTGCTCCTGGCGCCTCAATCCGCTCCTCTATTTCGGGTGTGTACACCCGCTCCATGAAAACGCCGCCCTCATCCCGATCGTAGTTTTCGATGTACGAGTCATCCTTTTCCCAAACGTGGACGTTCATCGACAAGGGGTCAAAGATCTTGTCACGCCGGCTGAGGAAGACGTACCCTGATTTGCCGAACGTCTGCTTCCTTCAAATTCACTCTGTATCTACTCGCCACCTCCGCCTGTGTCAAACAAATCTCTGCGTTGCATTCTTCTTTTGCCGTCTCGATGCATCCCCTCCGGGATCATGTGAATCGGCATGCCATGATGACCCACCTTTCGATCGGGTGGTGCTCGACGTACCGGGCTGTCTGCTGTTCTTCAAGAATGCCCGTCCGTCGCTTTTTCACCGGATCACCCATCCCTGCGAGATCATCGAAACCGGGAACGACTCCCGGAGAATCGGGCTCAGGGTCTTCTGATCCGGTTGCTCAGGAAGGTTCTGATCGGAAAACTTCCATGCCTGGGGGTGGGTCAATTTTCAATGCCGATTGACAATTTGCCATGATCCTTATAAAAAATGATGCACGTCCCAAAGGGAAGTTTTCGCCGCCTGCCTGCCGAAATCCGCTCTCGACGCCATGTTGCCCATGGCGCACGAATGCCGCATGTCCGCGCTTCATGAGGGAGCAAAGCAAGACCACTCCATGCAATCGGGAAACCTCAGGAAGCGGGGATCGACACAGACACCATGCAAAAGGGTTATACGATTTTGCGAAGCGGAAGCGAGGTTGCCATGAACATGCCAGCGTATCCCGTACTCCAATATCGATGGGCGGTGCGGGACAGCCGGGAAGGGAAGGTCCTTGTCTATTACGGGCTGCGCAATCCACCCCGCCATCACGAGGCGGTTCTTCCTGTGGCGGATGTTTTGGCCGAGTTTTTGGCCGGATTGGACGGCACGGCTTCCCTGGACAGCCTGCCGCAGGCCGTGCGAGAAAGCGAGGACTTCATCCGTTTGATCGAACAGCGGATCGTGGTGGACAGGACGGACCGGAGGCAACCGTCCACAGCCGATCACAAGCGGACCTGCACCCGGTGCGTTGCCGATGACCACTTGCTGCCGGGGCTGGAGTTCGATGAACGCGGCGTGTGCGCCTTCTGCCAGTGCTACGAGCAAGCCCGGCAGTCAGGTGGGGATGCCGGTCCGCGCAATGCGGTGGACGATGCCGCGTTGCTGTCGGTCGCCGCCGGCAATACGTCCTCCCGTTTCGACGTCATGGTGCTGTGCACCGGCGGCAAGGATTCCACCTACCTGCTGTGGTATCTGGCCGGGAAACTCGGGCTGCGCGTCCTGGCCGCATCCTGGAACATGCCCTATACCAACGACACCTGCCGCCGAAACGTCCGCCGCTCCTTCGAACTGCTGCCGAATGTCGAGCTCGTGGAGCGCACCCTGCCGTGGAACGTCACTCGCGAGGCCATGCGCTTCCAGTTTGGCAATGTGGGCTTGCCCTGCCTCTGCCCGGCTGTGGCCCATGTCCTTTTCTTTCCGCTCGCGGCGGAGGAGCGGATTCCGGTGGTCATGCAGGGGGTCGAGGAAGTCCAGTTGGCGGTCATGAGCTATGTCATGCACAGCCTTCAAGCCGGCAATGGGCAATCCCGCCCCGCCCCGCCCTCCATTCGCGAGCAGACCCTGCAATTTCTTGAGATGACGGCCCATGCGCCCGAACCCGCCAATCCGTTTTCCCTGGCCGCGGATTTTATCCGCTACCAACGCTCCATCCGCAGCGCCCTTGACCCGATCTACGATCCCCTTGATCGACTCATCTCGCGAGCCCGGAGGGACGAATCCGTTTTCGTGCCGCAGTTCCTCCGCTTGAAGACCAATACGCTGTACGGCTCGTGGAGCGAGGTGGCGGAGTTGATGCGAAAGGAAATGGACTGGAGGATGCCTCCGGGACAGAAGGGATTGCTGCACACCAGCTGCCGTATCGAAAAAGTCAAGGATTACTGCCAGTCCATGCGTTTTCGCAACATGCGCTCCACATCCTTCCCGCAATCCATCGTGGAAGTGAGCGCGGGCGTCTATTTCGGATTGCTCTCCCGCGAGGAGGGACTGCGGGAGGTCGAGGAGCTCGGCTACCACCGCGAGCCGGAGGTCATGGCCGGGCTGCTCGGCGATCTCGACCTGAGCGACGACGATCGCCAGGGCCACGGTGAAGCTGTCTATTCCCTGTGCGACTGCCAACGGGGTGTCGGGGGTGAGCATGGCCGATGAATTCCTGAATCGGGCGGCACCCATCTTCACCGAGGCCGGATTTGCGGTTCTGCGGGACAAGGTTGTCGCCATTGCCGGCCTGGGCGGCGTGGGCGGCGGCGCGTTCCTCGCCCTGGTTCGATGCGGGGTGATCCGCTTCCGGCTGGCGGAGAACGGCGTTTTCGACCCGCCGGACATGAACCGGCAGACCGGGGCCTTTGGCCATACCATGGGCCGCCACAAGCTCGAAGTCTATGAGGAACTGGCCCGTTCCATCAATCCAGCCGTGGAGCTTGAACGATTCCCGGAAGGAGTCACCGGGGACAACCTCGAACGGTTCCTGGCCGGGGCCGACGTGTATGTCGGCGTCATCGATGTGGAGAAAGGGTACGAGGTCAAGGCTATGACACCGTCCCTCCTGAACAGGCACGGTCTTCCCATGTTCACTTGCGGGGCCATCGGCTTCGGCGCCCTGCTGGTGGCCCATGAGCCCGGCGGCATGATGCCGGAGGAGTTCTGGCGGCTGGTGAAGGAGAAATCCGACGACAGCCCGGGTTTGCTGCCGTCGTTTCTCGGCGACTTCTTCAACGGTCCGACCATGAAGCGCCTGGCTGAAGGGTTCGCCTCCGGCATCATGCCAACCACGGCCATCGGCGGGCTGGCGGCGAACACCCTCCTGGTCTGCGATGTCCTTGCCTACCTGTTGCGGGGAACCGGCCTGGTGGATCGCGAACCGGTGTTTGCCCCGCGATTCGTCATGGTGGATTACCTCAGCCAGAGAATGGCGGTGGGTGATGTGAGCCCCGGGGAATGACGGCTTGGTTGCCGTCGTATTCCCCCGCCGATGTTCATCGACGCATGCAGTGAAGCGAGAAGCCGCGACCTGGTCCGCGAGGACTTGGCGCTTGTCACGTGTCGGGGTGGAAGGCCTGCCTGATCTGCCGGGTGACCGAGACGGGCAGTCGCCATCCCGTCCATGTTCTTGAGTCCGGATCACACTGGTAACGGAACGCCTGAGGCACAGCGGGCCGGGTTTCGCGCGTGCCTATCCCCAGAGGATCAGCCCCGTCTCCTGGAGCGTCGCCAGTTGCGGGTGGAACGGCAGTACGCGGATCCCGTAGGAGAACATCCCGTTTTCCCGAACGGTGTACTCGCCGGAAAAGACCAGCATGCCGCTTTTCTCCACGTCCACGACTTTCAGGGCAACCCGTTGCGGAGAGCCGGTGAAGCCGTGGCTGTCCCGGAGGCCGACGACCATCTCCACGAGAATCTCCTCGGGCGCCATCTTTCCCGGATCGATCCGAACCTGGACGGACAGGGGCTGGTCCACCACGATCGTGTCTCCGTGGATGCCCCCGATGGACACTTCCTGGAGTTTCAGGGAGGAGAAACGCATGGGAACCTTCCGCTTCCAGTCGACAATCGTGCGGGCCAGGGCGAATCCCTCTGCTGTCAGTTCCTGTTCCCGCTGTGCCGCGGGCCGGTACATCAGGCTGTAATACTCGGACAGCATCCGCTCGGTGTTGAATTTTGGAACCAGGGTCTGCATGGAGCGTTTGACCGCGGCCATCCAGCGTTCCGGAACCCCGGAAAGATCGCGGTCATAGAAGGCGGGGATCACGTTTTCCTCGAGGAGATCATAGAGATCCCGCCCGTCCTCCTCGTCGGCATTGGGCCGCTCCTCCACCTGCTGCCGCACCAGCGGGCCCATCGTCCAGCCGTTCGTCCCGTCGAAGCCCTCGGGCCACCAGCCGTCGGAGACGCTGAGGTTCAGGACGCCGTTGGCGGCCACCTTCATGCCGCTCGTACCGCTGGCTTCGTAGGGGCGCCGGGGCGTGTTGAGCCAGAGATCGACCCCCTGGACCAGCATCCGGGCGCTGCCGAGGGAATAGTCTTCGATGAAGAAAATGCGGCCCCGAAACCGGACGTCCCGGCAGACGTCGATGACGCGCTTCACGAGGTTCTTCCCCATGTCGTCGTTGGGGTGGGCCTTGCCGGCGAAGAGGATGTGCACCGGCCGGTTCGGATGGTTGACGATGCGGTCCAGCCGGTCCAGGTCCGACAGGAGCAGGTCCGCCCTCTTGTATGGGGCGAAGCGGCGGGCGAATCCGATCAGGAGAGCCGAAGGATTCAGCCGGGAAAACATGTCCTCTCTCCAGTTTTTCCAGGAGGGAAACTTCGTATCCGTCGCGGCGGTATAATCCCTGAGGTAGTCGAGCAGCCGCTGTTTCAGCTCGTGGCGGATCCGCCAGAGCTGGATGTCCGGGATGTCCTGGATGCGCCGCCAGCGCTCCGGATCCGTCAGGTGCTTTTCCCAGTCCATTCCAAGGTACGTGTCGAAACATTCTTTCATCCGAGGGGCGATATAGGACATCACGTGGACGCCGTTGGTGATCTGCCCGATGGGAATGTCCGAATCGTCGAATCCCTTCCAGACGTCCCGCCACATGTGCCGGGCCACCTGCCCGTGGAGGTTGCTCACGGCGTTGCTCCGGTGGGACAGCTTCAGGGCCAGGATGGTCATGAAGAACGGCCTGTCGTCGCCCCGCTCCTTCCGGCCCAGGTCCCAGAACCGCGCCCAGGACAGGCCGAAGCGCTTCAGGTATCCTCCCAGGTATGACTCGATCAGGTCCTTTGAGAAGCGCTCGTTTCCCGCCTCCACGGGGGTGTGGGTTGTGAAGACCGTGCTGCCCCGGACGACCTCCGCCGCCTCCTCCAGGGATAGCCCATCCCCGCTCATCAGGTCGGCAATCCGCTCGAAGATCAGGAATGCCGAGTGCCCCTCGTTGATGTGATAGACCCGGGGACGGATGCCCAGCTTCTTCAGGAGGCGGACTCCCCCCGCTCCCAGCAGGATCTCCTGCTCGATCCGGACCCGCGGGTCGGCCCCGTAGAGACGGGACGTAATGGAGCGGTCCTGGAGCGTGTTCCTCGGAACATCCGTATCCAGGAGGTAGAGCGATACCCGGCCCACCTTGATTTCCCAGATGTTCGCGTACAGGATGCGCCCGGGGAGCTCCAGGGAGATCTGAACATCCGCTCCCAGATCGTCACGGACGATCTGCACGGGCAGGCTGGAGAAGTCGTTCTCGGGATACTCGGCGACCTGGATGCCGTTCCGGTCGATGAGCTGCCGGAAGTAGCCGTTTTTGTACAGCAGCCCGACCCCGACGAGGGGGATGTTCATGTCGCTGGCGGTCTTGAGATGGTCCCCGGAAAGGGTGCCCAGGCCGCCGGAATAGATGGGAAGACACTCGTGGAGACCGTACTCGGTCGAGAAATAGGCCACCGGGCTGGACCAGCGGATGCCGTTTGCGGCGTAGGGGTTGCTGTCGGAGGTCTTCTCCTCCATGTAGTCGTCGAACTGGCCCGCGATCTGGCTGTACAGGGCCATGTAGCTCGGATTTTCCGCCGCTTCGGAGAGCCGCTCGGAGCTCACCGTTTCGAGCATCCGCACGGGATTGTTTCCCATGTCGAGCCAGAGCTTCGGGTCCAGCGTGGCGAACAGGTCCAGGGCCCGGGGAGTCCAGACCCACCAGAGATTGTACGCCAGCTCGCGCAGGCGGCCGATCTTTTCCGGAAGATGGGCCACCGCGGTGAAGGTCCTGAAATGGGGCTGGGTGGAAGCGGTGCCCGCAAAGACGTGCTTCTTCTCGCCATCCTCGGCCACCGCCATCTTGGCGGACCGCTCGAAGGCCGTTCCCAGGGCCCGGTCGTAGGCCGCGAGGTAGGCCCCGTAAAAATCGTGCCAGCCGGCATGCAGGGCCAGCAGGCGTGCGCCCTTGCGCATCCGGAGCCAATCCGGCTCCGTCCAGGTAAAGCTTTCCCGGAGGATCTCCCGGAGTTCCTCCTCCACGGCCGCCGGTTCCTGGTTGCGCCGGTCCAGGATCCGCACGCCGTCATAGCCGCCGCTCATCTGCCGGACCCACTGTCCGAACCCGGCCAGGTCAGTGGAGACGGTCGGGACGGCAAAGGCGGCGCACTCCAGGGGGGTGTATCCCCATGGCTCGTAATAGGAGGGGAAGACGCCCATGTCGCATCCCTGGAGAGCTTCATAGTAGGGAAGGTTGAGAAAACCGTCCTTTCCGTCCAGCGGGGCCGGAACGAAGATGATGCTGACCCGGTTTTCGGGCATGTTCCGGAGACCCAGCCGCTTGCAGGTCTCCAGGACGGGATCCGAGGCTCCATAGTGAAGGCGGTGCGTGGCGATGGGAAGCGGACCCGAATCGGTCCGCGCATAATGTTCCTTGAGAGAGGGCAGCAGGTCCATGTGGCCGCCCATGACGAAGAGGAAGGCCACGGCCGACTGTTCAGCTTCGAGGTCCCGTTCGAGGCGGCCCAGCGCTCCGAGGAACACGTCGATTCCCTTGTTGTGGAACTCGTAGCGGCCGGAAGTCAGGAAAATCCGGGAGCTTTGTGGAAGGTCGCGTCGCAGGAACCGGGATGCCGCCTCCAGCAGGATCTTTCTCGACGCCTCCGCCGGTTCCCGGTCTTCCGTCAGGTCCGGGATGTTTTCCATATCCAGCCCGTTGGGGGTGAGCACGTCGGGGGACCGGCCGAGGATGTTGCGGGCCTCCAGGGCGGTGATCTCGCTGACCGTCGTGAAGCAGTCGGCCTCCCGGGCCGCCACCTGCTCCATGGAAAATTTCGCGCTGATGTTGTGGACCACGGCCTCTCTCTGGGGAGACAGGTGTTCCATCGAACCGTACAGGTCCATGCCGGTGCCCGAAAGGGTGCGGCCCAGGATGGTGGCGTGGGTGGTGAATACGGTGGCGATCTCGGGAATCCGCCGCTTCAGGTAGAGAAGCCCCGCTCCGCACATCCATTCGTGAAAGTGGGCGATCGCGGGGTTGCCGGCGGGCCTGGCCAGGACGTTGTATGCCGTTTCGATGACCTCGCCCGCGGCGCTGCTGAACATGACGGGCTCCACGTAGTCCCAGCCGCCGGTCATCGAATCGACGCCCCAGTTTTCCCAGATCCGGAAGAGAAGCTGGTCCTTGTCGTAGCGGCGGCGGAAGTCCACGAGGATGACTTTTGGACGTCCCGGAATCCGCCACCGGCCGAAGCGGCAGGAGATTTCCTTGATGGCCGTCGCTTCGCGGATCCGGTTCCAGCATTCCTCGTCCGTTTCCTCGAACTCGTTGTAGTTCTTGAGATCCGGACCCAGCAGGATGCAGCGGTCTCCGAAGGTGCGCAGGACCTCCCGCATCTTGCTCGTGAGGACGGTGTGGATCCCGCCTACCTTGTTGCATACCTCCCAGCTGACCTCGAACAGGTAGGTGTTCCGGTGTTCCGTCATGGATCGTGCTCCCTGCACTTGCTGGACTGGCTTCCCGCTTATCACCGCGGATGCAGGAGCCGGTAGATGCCGTCAATCGTTTCTGCCGCAGCCTGCCACCGGACCGCTTCCGCCTCCGCTTTCACCGCCTCCGCCAGGGCGGCTGCCCCCGCCGGATCGGCCAGGAGGTCGAGAATGTTCCGGGCCAGTCCCTCTGTGTCCCAGAAATCGAACTGCCGTGCCGAATTCAGCACTTCCGCGACCCCCGACTGGCGGGATACGATCACCGGGATGCCCCGGCGGGCCGCTTCCAGCGGGGCGATTCCGAAGGGCTCGGAAACGCTGCTCAGCACGAACAGGTCGCACCCGGCCAGGGCATTCTCGACCTCGCTCCCCTCGATAAACCCGGGAAAGCGGACCCGGTCGGCGATTCCGAGGTCCCGTGCATGCCGCTTCGCATCGTCCAGTCCGTCCCCGTCTCCGGCCATGACGAAGGTCGCCTCCGGCATCTCCCGGAGGACGTGCCTGGCGGCCTTCAGGAAAAACCGGGGGCCTTTCTGATGGGTGATCCTTCCCAGGAAGAGAACGGTTTTTCCGCCCCGGTCCCGAACCGGGAACGGTCCCGCCTCCATGGGCGCGTCGGCCGCGTTGTGGACGACGGTGACCCGTTCCGGCGGGATCCCGTAGCGGTTCACGATCATGCTTTTCAGAAAGGCGCTCACGGCGATGATGTGATCCGCCCGCTCCATCCCGTATCGTTCGATTTCAAAGATGTTCCGGTTGATGTCCTCGCCCCGGCGGTTGAACTCCAGGGAGTGGAAATGGAAGACCAGGGGCCTGCCGGAGGTCTCCCGGGCCCGGACCGCGGCAAAGGCCGTCATCCAGTCGTGGGCGTGGATTACGTCGAAAACGAGGTCCCGGGCCAGCCAGGATGCTTCTTCACCATACCGGATCACCTCCGAGAGGAGATCCGGCCCATAGCTGATTTCAAGAGCCGGATCGTCCGTTTCCCCTTCGCGAAGAGGAGGCGGACGGTAGGATGCCGGCGTCTGGTAAGGCGTCAGGGGGGACGGTACGGGCCGCGCCTCCATCTCCCGGCCGCCGGCACCGGTTGTGTCCGATGCCGGACCGCTGCGCGGGAAGACGAGGATCACCTCGTGGCCCATCCCGGAGAGAACCTCCGTTATTCCCCGGCAGACCGGGCCGATGCCGCCGCTTGACCGGGCTGTGAATTCCCAGCCGAACATCAGAACGCGCAAGGGGCTTCCCTCCGCTTTGCCGTGTTGAGAAATTCTGTCACAGTCGATCCGGGTTGTAAACGGAATTCCCGGTGCGGGCACAACCGTCCGGGAGCCGATTATGCCGCCGGCTTCCCGCCCTCTTCCGTCCCCGTCGTTCCCTCCTGGAGGAGGGCATGAAGATGGAGAACGGCGGCGACGCTCCAGGCCTGGGCGATGCAGCCGCCCGGACGGTGGGGGGGATCGCCGTCGAAGACCTCCGAGATGCTTCCGATACCGGCCTCCGGGAGGTGCTCCCGGATGAAGACGCGCATGTGTCCGAGCAGGAAAGCCTCCGCTTCCCGCCGGTCCGGGGATGTTCGCAGAAGGGCCAGGCCGAAGGGAAGAAGAAGCCAGGGCCAGACCGTCCCCTGGTGGTATGCCCGATCCCGGGATGCCTCGTCTCCCTCGTAACGGCCGTGATAGCGGGAGTCCGTCCGGACGAGCGTGCGAAGCCCCCGGGGGGTCAGGAGGGACCTCCGGACGGTTTCCACAACCGCCGCCATCCGATCCGGATCGAGGGGAGAGAAGGGAAGGGCGGCCGCGATGACCTGGTTGGGCCGGACGGACGTGTCCAGCCTGCCGCCCTGCAGAACGTCTCCCAGGCAATTCCCTTTTCCGTTCCAGAAGGTCTCCTGGAAGGAGCGTCGGATGCGCGACGGAAGGCCGCTCAGGGAGAAGTCGCGTTCGCCGAAACGATCCGCCAGCTCGGCGGCGAAGCATACGGCGTTGTACCAGAGGGCGTTCACCTCCACGGCGAACCCGCCCCTGGGCGTCATGGGGACGCCGTTGACCCGGGCATCCATCCATGTCAGGTTCATCTCTTCAGAGCCGGCGTGAAGAAGGCCCCGGCTGTCCATGTAAATGTCAAAGGACGTTCCTTCGATCAGGTGACGGAGGATCCGCTTGAGGACCGGCCAGAACCGCTTCCGCACCAGGCCCAGGTCCCCCGTTGCGGCCAGCATCTCCTGCACCGCCCAGAAGAACCAGAGCGGGGCGTCGACGGCGTTGAACGTCCCGGGCTGTCCGTCGTCGGAGCAGAAGTTCGGGAGGAGCCCCCCGTGTTCCTGCTCGGCCAGGCCGGACAGGATCTCCGTTCCCGTTTTGGCCCTGCCCGCCCGGAATGTAAGCCCGGGAAGGGAGATCAGTGCGTCGCGGCCCCAGTCGGTGAACCATGGATAACCGGCGATGACGGCGGGCCGGCCGGCGGGGGTGCGGATCAGAAACTGCCGTCCCGCCCGGAGAAGGGATTGCATGGCGGGCCGGTCTCCCGGTTGGCACCGATCGAGGAAAGACCGGTCTTCCGCGGTCTCCCGTTTCCGCCGGTTCGATTCGATCGTCCAGAGGCCCGTCAGGTTCCGGCGGCAGAGGTTCAGGGCGGAGGAGAAAAGGACGGGTTTCTCCGGTTCCAGGGGAAATCTCAGGGTGCCGGGGGTGAACAGGTCCTCCTTCCATTCGTAGCCCCGCTCCCGCTCCCGGTCGTATTCGAAATGGTAATACCAGTCCGGGGCGTGCTCTTGCGAAGGGGGGACGCTGGCCTGGAAAAAGATGGACGGCATCCCGTCATAGGGCTGGAGGGAAAAGCCGTCAGCCATCCGGTGGGGCCGGGCCTGGATGTATCCGTTTTGCCGGGACAGGGCATGAATGCCGCGAAACGCAAGGAAGGGACGGATCACCAGCTCTCCGCCCGACGGACCTTCGAGAAGCTCGTAGCGGACGAGTACCTGGTCCTCCTCGAAAACCATCAGGATCTCCTTGCGGAGCAGGAAGCCTGCGGCGGCAAATTCAAAAACAGGTCCTGGCATCCAGCGGAAGGCCCGCAGGGGCGGTGTTTCCGCGGGGGCAAAACAGCCGGGGAAGCGGTGGCAGCAAAGGGGGATGCTCCGGTCTCCGCATTGAAAGGATTCCTCCAGCTTGGAGAGGAGGACGAAACGCCCCGGCGGTGTCTTCAGATTTGCTGCCAGAAGCGCGTGGTATTTTCTCGTATGGCAGTTCAGGACCGTGCTGGAGGCGTAACCGCCCCGGCCGTTGGTCTCGATCCACTCCAGTCCAAGAAGGGTTTCGCGGGATAGTACGGAAAGGTTTTCCAGCGACGGCGTCGTCATGGCGGCCCCCTGCGGGTTGCGGGATGACGATGAAAAGAGGCAACGGTTCCCGTCGGATTATGGAAGATGGAGAACCTCGACGCCCTTTGGGGGTTGGAAGGAAAACGTCCGGTCGGGTATCGCGACGTTCTCCCTGAGACCCCGAAAGGCAACCCGGGTGAGATTCCCGAAGGAATCGGTGAATCGAACTTCGTGAACCTGGAGATCTTCCCTGCCTACGGTCAGGTAAAGGCGGGAGACGCCCAGGCCGGGATCCCGCGGGGTGAGGACGAGCAGCAGGTTCCCGTCCCGGTCGACGGCATCGGGCCTGGCATACTCGATCTGGAAATCCTCCCGCAGTTTTCCCAGCCCGGTGAAAAAGCGGATGGTCAGGCGGGATTTGAGCAGGCTTTCGGCTTTCTGGACGTAGACAGCCCGGTCTTCCGGGACGTAAAGCCATGAGGTCTTGGGGCCGATGATCAGTTTCTTTGCTTTCGGTTTCTCGTAATGCCAGGCCATTCGGCCGGGATTTCGAAAGTAGACCGTTCCTTCCTCCCGTTCGGCCTTTCTTGATCCCTTCACCGTCACTTCCTGGATAAAGCGTCCCTTCAGGGATTCGGTTTTCTCATACCGTTCCTGCATGTCCGCCAGAAGCTTGTCCAGAGGTGGCGCCTCCGCTCCACGGACTGCTGCGGGCAAAAGGAGAATTCCCAGGATGGGTAGCCACAAAAGGAACAGGAAAACCGGGAGCCGGCGGAGAAAACGCCGGCTCCGGCCGTTGTGCAGACGTGCCCCCGGTGATAAATCCGTTGAAACAGAGAGGGAATTTCGCTTCACAGAAAAAACCTCATGATTTATCCCGCAGCATGGTGCCGCTGGCATATTTCTTTCAATGCGTTTCCGGAAGGGGTGTCCTGCGCGCGCTAACCGTCCGAAATTCTGCCCTGCTTTGTAACCTTTTGTTATCAATGACGATTTTTCGTGCCTACACCTTGTGCAAGGCGGTATAAAATCGTGACATTTGAAGCCTTAGGGTTTTTATCCACAGAGTTGTCAACAGGTTCATCAACAGCTCTGTGGATTCCTTCGTTAACTCCCCGGATCAAGGGAAAGAACCCGCTGAATATCAGTTACCCTGATATTTTCAGGCGCCAGCCGAAGGGATCTTCCTTCTGGCCGTACTGGATCTGCAGGATTTCGTTGTAGAGCCGCTCCGTCAGGGCCCCCGTCTTTCCGCTGCCGATCTTGTGCTCCTTCCCGCGGAAGAACATCCGGCCGATGGGCGAAACGATGGCGGCCGTTCCGGAGGCGAAAGCTTCCTTGAGGAGTCCTTGCTCCGCAGCCTGAATGACCTCTTCCATGGCAATGGGACGTTCCATGACGGGAATCCCCCAGCTGCGCGCCATCTCGATCACCGAATCCCGCGTCACGCCCGGCAGAATCGTTCCGCCCAGGGGCGGCGTCAACAGTTCGTCGCCGATCAGGAAGAATATATTGCTGGTGCCGACTTCCTCAACGTATTTCTTGTGAACGGCATCGAGCCACAGGACCTGGGTATAGCCCTTGTCCTGGGCGGCCTTGCTGGCGTAGAGGCTGGCGGCGTAATTGGCTGCAGCCTTGCAGTATCCGATTCCCCCGGGAGCGGACCGAACGTAGTGCTCCTCCACGTAAATCTTCGTGGGGCTGAATCCCTCGGGATAGTAGGCGCCGACGGGGCCCACAATGATGAAGAAGAGATATTCCGGGGAGGCGTGAACGCCCAGGGCCGGCTCCGTGGCAATCATGGTGGGCCGGATGTAGAGGGACGTGCCCAGGCCTTTGGGAATCCAGTCCTTCTCGAGGAGCACCAGTTCCCGGACAGCCTCCAGGAACAGGTTTTCGTCGACCGCGGGCATGCAGAGGCGTCGGGCCGAGTTGTTCATGCGCCGGGCGTTTTCGA
>CAZXMK010000019.1:0-21149 GCA_964641935.1 uncultured Syntrophaceae bacterium | reverse complement strand
GCGTTTTCCAGGGCGCCCCGCAGGACGCCCCCCGTCTCCGCAAGGAGCTTCGCCTCGGCGGCACGCTGCTCTCCCGTTATCGTCGGGGCTGCCGGGGCTCCGGGTCCTTCCGTCCCGGCGGTGCGGTCGACCTTTCCCCCCAGGGCGGCCCGGATCTGCAGCGCCGACCGTCCGGAGATCTGGGAGTAGGAGACCAGCATGACGAAGAAGACCACCAGGATCATGGCCAGGGACGCATAGGAGGCCTGCCAGACCGCCACCGGTGATTCCACGGAATTCGATTGCCCCTGTCCGTTCCTACTCATCGTAGCGGGATCTCCGTTCCCGGGGAGCGATGAAGGCATGCAGCTTCTGTTCGACGATCCGCGGGTTGTCCCCCGCCTGGATGGCGCGAACGCCTTGAATGATCAGCTGCTTCACCAGCATCTCCTCGCCGCTTCTCGTCCGGAGCTTCCCCGCGATGGGCAGGAAAATCAGGTTGGCGAGGATCAGGCCGTAAAACGTCGTTACGAGTGCAATCGCCATGGACGGGCCGATGGCGGAGGGATCGTTCATCTTCATGAGCATCTGCACCAGCCCGATGAGCGTCCCCATCATGCCCATGGCCGGTGCGAACTGTCCCATGCTGGTCATGATCTCCGCCCCCTTCCGATGCCTCTCCGCCAGCCAGTCCAGCTCCGTTTCCAGGATGCCGGAGACCTTCTCCGGTTCGAGGCCGTCCACCATCAGGCGGACCGCCTTCGTCAGGAAGGGATCCCGCTGGCGGGTCACCACGCCCTCCAGGGACAGGAGGCCGTCCCGCCTGGCGGTACGCGACATCTCCACGATCAGCCGGATCATCTCCGGCGGCCGGGTGTTCTTCCGGAAAAAGGCGTTTTTCATGACCCGGAAGACCCCGAGCATGTCCGACATCCGGTAGTGGATGAGCGCAGCGCCGAAGGTGCCGCCGAGAACGATCATGGCGGAGGGACCGTCAAGAAACCACGTCACTCCGCCGCCGGCGGCCATCGCCAGGATGACCAGGCCGAACGCGCCGATAATGCCGATGATGGTTGCAAAATCCACAGGCTGCCTACCCGAAGTCCACGATTGATGCCGCACCCGGCGTCACATGCAGGACATTAAGCAAGCCATGTACCAATGGCGGGCAACCGCGGTGGAATCCGGCGGGGAGTCGATGGAATCAAGGGTAGAAGCGCAGGCGGGATGACGGCGGCGACAGCGGCGGCCGGCAGATCGTCAAGGTCTTGACATGAATTCTCCCCGGGGCTGGCGGTTCCCGGCCCCGGGGAGGACGTTCCTTACTGCTTGATGTTCATGAGGACCGTCAGCAGGTCGTTGGCGGTGGTGACGACCTTGGCGCAGGCCTGGTAGGCCCGCTGGGCCGTGATCATGTTGATGAACTCCGCGGCCACATCCGTGTTGGACACCTCCAGGGAGCTCGCCTGGATGTTTCCGAGACTCCCTGCGCCGGGGTTGTTGATCAGCGGCGCCCCGGACGTGTCGGTCTCCACGAAGTAGGTGCCGACCTTGCTCAGGCCCCCGTAATTTGCGAAGTCCGCCAGCATGACCCGGGCCAGTTGCTCCGTCTGCCCGTTGCTGAAGGCCCCCGTCATCACGCCGTCCGCCCCGACGGAGATGCTGTTGAGGGAGCCCGCCGGGTATCCGTTGGCCTTGACGCTCGTGACGGCCGAATCGCTGGCGTACCCGGTGAGGGTCGCGGTACCCGCCGTCGTCACGTCCCAGTTGATGACCCCGGCGGTGCCGATGTTCACGCCGGCGAAGGTGAAGGGCACGTTCGCCGCGGGCGTCTGCATGACGCCGCTCGCGTTGAAGGTGACCAGGGTCGCGATGGCGGCGGCATTGGTGATGTTTCCGTTCACGTCCTCCAGGGTGCCGGCGATGCTCCACTCCCGGGGGTTGGCCGTCTTGGTGTAGTTGATGGTCATGGTGTATTCCGCGCCGTCGTTGCCGTAGGTCGTCTGGCTGACGCTGAAGACGTCGCCCGTCGCCGCCTGGGCGTTGAGGTTGGCGCCGACCTGGACGCTCGTGGTCGTCAGCGGCTGCGACTGGATGCCTTCGAGGTTGATGTCCCCCAGGTTGTAGACCTCCAGCCCGCTGGCGAACATGTTGCCCTGGACCCGGTAGCCGTCGGAATTCACCAGGTATCCGTCTTCGTCGATCTTGAAGGCGCCGTTCCGGGTGTAATACGTCAGGCCGCTGTCGGTGTCCGTGGTGATGAAGAGCCCCTCTCCGTCGATCGCCAGATCCGTGACGTTGGAGGTGTTCTGGAAGGACCCCTGGCTGAAATCGGTGTTGATCGCCGACAGGCTTACGCCCTGGCCGACCTGCATGTTGCCGGAGCCGCCCGAGAGGGTCTGGCTCAGCATGCTGGAAAACTGGGTGCCGCTTGCCTTGTATCCTACGGTGCTGGAATTGGCCAGGTTGTTGCCGATGACGTCCAGCTGCTTGTCCACGGCCGTCATCCCGGTGGCCCCGATCCATAATGAACTCGACATGATGAAACCTCCTTCAGGTATTCTGTATGGTTGAAAATTGTCCTTCTTCTACGAGACGGAGGTCACGTCGCTGAAGGCCACTTCTTCTCCGCTGTCCAGGGTCAGGGAAACAGAGCCGTCCTGGAAACTCACCGCCGTCACCGTCCCCGACAGGCTGTCCGTCGCAACGGTCTTCCCGATGAGATTGACCGCCTGCAGGCTGTTCGTATCCATGGCCAGGCTCTCGATGCTGTCGTTCAGGTTGTTGAGTTGCTCCAGGCTGGAAAACTGGGCGAGCTGGGACGCGAATTCCGTTCCGTCCGCCGGGTTCAGGGGATCCTGGTACTTCAGCTGGGCCACCAGCATCTGGAGGAACGCCTCCTTCCCCAGGCTCGACGTCGACGTGGTCGACGCGGTCGATGCGGTGGTTCCGGTTCCGTTAACGCCCGTTACGCTCATGGTGTCTCCCTCTCGTGTATGTTCGTATCCGTTCAGGCAAAGATGCTGATGCCGTCCGTGGCAATCTTCCGGGGAGCCGTCCCGGTGGCCCGAGGCGACGCGGTTCCGGATTCCCCGTTCTGCCGGCCGGTTCCCGACTCGCGGCCGCCCGACTCATTCGTGTTCCGGCCGTCGTAAAGCCCGCCGTACCCCCCGGAAGGCCCGCCGTTCGACTGGAAATCCCGACCCGAGGTCTGCAGGGAGAGCGACTCCACCTTGAGTCCCTGGTCGGAGAGCGCCGCCCGGAGATCCGAGGCATGTCCCCGCAGGGTGTGAAGCGACTCCTCCCGCTGGACCGACATCATGATCTCCACCGCCTCCCTCCGGACCCTCACGTCCATGTCCAGGGTCCCGAGGTGGTCCGGCGAGAGAACGATGCGAACCCGTCCCCCGTCGGTTCCATGCTTTTCAGCCGCGGCCGCCCAGGCTTCGTGGGCCTGTCTCGGGATCGTCGCGGAGGGATCGCGAAGGGCCTCCGAAAAGGCTCCCGCGGAGGAAGACGGAGGCTTTGCGGCCGCCAGGGCTCCCTGCGCTTCCCCGGAGTTACCGGTGACGGCTTTCTCGACGCCCGATGGTGAAACCTGCTCCGCCGTTTCCCGGAACGCCGGGGACGGGGAGTCCGGGGCCGCCTGTTTCGCCTGGGAGGCGTCCACCGGCTTGTTTTTCTGTCCTTTTGCAGCCGCCTGGGCGGAGTCCGCTTCCGTCCGGCGCACCTCGAAGGAGCCGGAGGAGGGGATGCCCTTCGTCCGGACTTCGTCCTTCACAACGCCGGTGTTTGCAGCCGCCTGGGATCCGTCCGGACCGGCCGTGCGCCGGCCTGCCGGGGCGGCGGCGGAAGCGGGTTCCGCGCTCTCGAACCCGTCCCCCGACACGCGGGAGGGGGAACCAGCCGGCTGTCCTTCATTCATCTTTGCAGCGATCCGCTCGGGCCGATTCGTTTCCTCCGTCCCGGCGACCGCATCTGCGTCCGCGGGGGCCATGCCCTTTTCGATCGCGGCGGAGCGGAACATCTCCGTTGCCTCCTCGCCTTCAACCGGGCCGGTCGCCCGGGCGGCGTTGGTCTTCGAAACGGAAGGATTCTCCGCTTTTCCGGGTCCCGCGGCCGGAGCGGTCTCTTCGGACGGCCGGAGTGCGGAGTCGCCGTCGTACCGGTCCGTCAGACCGGCGGCAGGGGAAAGCTTCTTAGCGGGTTCTTGAGCGGCCGAATCCATGGTCTCCACCGCCTCCTTCCCGGCCGGGCCGGAGAGAGCGTCGAGGAGGCGACGGTCCGCGGCTGCGGCCGCCGCCGGATCGTCCGTCACGGTCCCGGGACCCGCCGTTTCGACGGGGGCGGGCATTCCCTCGACAACCGGCGGAGCGGGAAAAATTTTCCCGGTGGCATCCGGTCCGGAAGAGTTGGAGGAGTCGGTGAAGGGAACCGCCCCTGTCGTCCCGGTTCCAGCTTCCACTTCCTCCGCCTGCCCGGCGGGGAGCGGAACGGGTGGAATGACGGGCTGGGCCTGGAAAAGGGCCAGAGCATCCGTCGGGACGGATTCGGCTTTTTCCTCGCCGGATGCTGTCCCGGCGTTTTCTTCCGTTTCGTGAACGATGGGTTCCACATAGCCGGGACCGGTGATCGCGGCCTTTTCTTCTCCCTCGGCCGCCTGCTTCGGCTCCGCCGTCTGCTCGGCGAGAATGCGGGAAAAAACCGGCTCCCCGGATGCGGCCGGACGAGAAGCCCGGTCTTTCCCGACCGACGCAAAGCCGTCGGGAGATTTTGCGGGAGCGCCCGCCGGCATGGACCCTTCCCTGAAGAGGGGAGTCTCGCCGATCGGGAATGTCATCATCTGTGTCGCTGCTGGGGTCATTGTTCCATGTTTCCTTTGCCGACTCCTGGTTGCAACGGGCGTGCCATCCCGCGCATGATATAAAACAGTTGCTATTACAAGGTGTTGCAACAAAGCCTTTTGGCACGATGCACCCGGAAGGAAAAACTTTCCGGCCCGGGGAAAGGCAAAAACATCCCGCCGGAGGAACGAAAAAAGGGAGGCAGGTTGAAACCTGCCCCCCTTCCTGTTGCACTGCTGAAAAAAACCGCCCTATTTTTCCGGCTGGGTCGGCGTTGAATGCGTGATTTCCTTTGTGATCTGGACGGCCTTGTCGACGTTGAGATGCTTCAGCACCAGGCCGGCCTTGTCCTTCTTCATGTACATCGTGATCGCCGCCGCGGTCTTCGTGTCCAGTTTCTCGAGCATGGCCCCCGCCTTGTCCGGGGCCGTCGCGTCGTAGACCTTCGCCAGGTCCTTGAGCCGCTTCACATCCTGGTTCTTTTCCGCCTCCAGGCGCGCATCCAGCCTCTTCTCCAGGGCTCCCAGGGCGTTCATCTTGTCCAGGATCTCCTTTTTGAGGGCCAGGAGCCTGTCCTCATCGGCGCGTACCATCGCCTCGCGCCTGTCCAGTTCCGCCTTCCGCTTGTCCAGTGCCGCAACGAGGTCCCGCTCCCGCTGCAGTTCGTCGTCCAGGACGTCCTTGACCCCGGACGGGTTCGCGGCTCCACCCTGTCCCGCCAGGGTTCCGGCCCCGGCCAGGACCGGTCGCTCCGATCCGGTCGCCCCGGCGCTCGACAGGGCGCCGCCCGTGGCCGCCAGTTTGATGACCAGGGCGAGAACCACGAGGATCTGCAGGATCCAAAAGGCTTTTCTCATGTCTTCTTCCTCCGGGAACCGACGACGGCCCGCTCATCCATGGCGGCCTGCTCGCGCGTCTCCTCCTCCTTCTTCTGCTCGGTTTCATGACGGTCCCGAAGGGCTTCCATGACCTTCCGCTCCTTCATTGCCTCCACAAGCCGCTCCCGCCTTGCCTGCACCTCGTCTTCCCGCTGCTCCACCAGGGATTGCTGCTCCCGGACCAGGCGGCGGCAATTCCGGATATGAACGAGGTGCATCTCCATCTCCATGACCTCGACTGTCTTCTCCTGGAGTTCCCGGAGCCGGCCCAGGGCATCGCCCACCCGTTTCTCCAGCCCGCCGAGCCGCTCTTTTTCCTCCTTCAGGCGCCGCACCTCTTCCGCAAACTCCATCAGGGAGCGCTCTTCCTGGCGCTTGCGGACATCGAGAACGGTCTGGAGCGGAAACGGCGTCATGTCGTCAGGCTGCCAGCATGGTCAGAAGTTCGTGCCGCGCCCGGGCAAAATCGATTTTTTCATCCATTCCCTGGCACAGGTAGGCGTTGACCCGATCGATCATGGCGATGGAGCGGTCGATCTCCGGGTTGCTGCCCTTCACGTAGGCCCCGATGTTGATCAGGTCCTCCGCCTTCCGATAGGTTGCAACGATGTTCTGTAGCTCCCCGGCGCACTTGCGATGCTGGTCGTCCGTCACGTCGATCATCACGCGGCTGATGCTCTGCAGAACGTCCACCGCGGGATAATGGTTGCGGCTCGCCAGGGTCCTGGTGAGCGTGATGTGCCCGTCCAGGATGGAGCGCGCCGCGTCGGAGACGGGCTCGTTGAAATCGTCTCCCTCCACGAGGATCGTGTACAGGCCGGTGATGCAGCCCTTTCCCTCCACGGGGCCGCACCGCTCCAGGAGCTTGGGCAGCATGCTGAACACCGAGGGCGTGTATCCCTTCGTGGCGGGCGGCTCGCCCACCGACAGCCCGATCTCCCGTTGAGCCATGGCATACCGGGTGAGGGAATCGATCATGAGCAGGACGTTTTTCCCCTGGTCCCGGAAATACTCGGCGATGGACGTGGCCAGGGAAGCGGCCCGCATGCGGATCAGGGGATGCCGGTCGGAGGTCGCCACCACGACGACGGACCGTTCCAGTCCTTCCCGGCCCAGGTTCTTCTCCAGGAATTCGCGCACTTCACGCCCCCGCTCGCCGATCAGCCCGATCACGTTGACGTCCGCCTCGGTGCTCCGGGCGATCATTCCCAGAAGGACGCTTTTCCCCACGCCCGATCCGGCGAAGATCCCGAGCCGCTGGCCCTTCCCGCAGGTGAACAGGCCGTTGACGACCCGAACGCCCAGATCCATGGGCTCCCGGATCCGTCCACGCAGGAGGGGGTTGATGGGGTCCGCATAGAGCGGATAGGAATCGGTGCCCTCGATGGGCCCGCCCACGTCCATGGGGTTGCCCAGGCCGTCGATCACGCGGCCCAGCAGGTTGCTTCCGACCCGGACGGAGGCCTTGCGGCCCAGCGACTGGATCTGGCAGCCGGGGCTGAGTCCCTGCATTCCCTCCAGCGGCATAAGGAGGACCTTCCCCTGCCGGAACCCCACCACCTCGGCATGGACGGCCTGGTCCGGACCGGAATGGATGGTGCAGACCTCGCCGATGGAAACGGCGGGGCCGTGTCCCTCCACGACCAGGCCGACGATCTCGCTGATCTTGCCGTAGACCCGGATGGGCTGGACGGAATCCATTCGCTGCCTGAGGCGGGACAGGTCAAGCCTCACGAATTCAGCCCCCTCCCTTTTCTTCCGGCGCGCGCGGCCCCGCCGCCGGCCCGGAGGGTGTACCCTTCAAAAGCTCCGATTTCAGTTCCGTGAGCTGGCGGTCCAGGCGGGCATCCACGTCGCCGAAACGCGTCTCAATGAAGACGCCACCCCGCTTGATGCCCTCGTCCTGCTCGAAAACGACATTCCGGAGACCGTCCGTCTGGCGCATGAAATCCTCACGGATATCGAGCAGATGCTGGTAATCCCGGGGGTGCATGCGGATCTTGACGCCGTCCCGGTCCATGACGTTCTTCATCGCCGCCTTCAGGACATGCACGACTGAGTCGGGCTGCCGCTCCACTTCCCGGTTGAGAACCTTTTCCGCAACGGTGAAGGCCAGTTCGAGGATGTCCGGTTCCGAGTTCTCTATGATCGTTCGCTTCAGGGACGCCACCTCCGCCAGGAGCCCGGTGAGCGTGTCAAGCTGCCGGCGCGCCTCGGCCCGTGCGGCATCCCGGCCCCGCTTCACGCCTTCCCGGAGGCCTTTTTCATAGCTTTCCGCCGCGGAGCGCTCGAGCTTCTCCTCGAACTCCAGCCGGAGCCGCTCGCCGTTGGAGCCCTTCCCGACCTCGCCTGCCGCCGTATCACACCCGGGATACCCCCCCGGGGACGGGAAGCCGGCCGGCCTTTCCACCATCCGGACGTCCGAGGACCGTAGGATTTTCGACTTAGACGAACTCATCCGCATCCTCTCCCCGGAGGATCACGATCCGCCCTTCCGTCTCCAGGCGCTTGGTGACGTCCAGGATGCTCCGCTGGCTGGCCTCCACCTCGGACACCCGCACCGGAGGCATCATCTCGATCTCTTCCTGGAGCATCTCGGCGCCGCGTTTCGACATGTTCTTGTAGACCTTCTGGCGGAGACTCTCGTCCACCATCTTCATGGCCTTGGCAAGCTCCTCCGAGCTGACCTCCCGGAGCAGCTCCTGCAGGCTCCGGTCGTCCAGCTTCAGGACGTCTTCGAAGGTGAACATCAGGCCGCGAATCTCGCCCGCCAGTTCCGGATCCTGTCCCTCGATGGACGTCAGGATGGCCCCCTCCGTGGAGCGGTTCATCCGGGTCAGGATCTCCGACGCCGTCCGGATGCCGCCGATCAGCTGGTCGGTCATCGAACCGGTCACGATCTCCTGCTCCAGGGTCCGGGCCACCTCCTCGATGAATTCCTGGGGAACGCTCTTGAGGGTCGCGACCCGCCGGACCACCTCGGTCTGCATCTCCGGCGTGAAGCTCTCCAGGATCAGGGCGGCCTGGTCCGGCTTGATGTTGGCCAGGATGAGCGCGATCGTCTGGGGATGTTCGTACCGGGTGAAATCCATGAGCAGCTTCGGATCGATGTCCCGGAGCTTTTCGATGATGGGATTGTCGCTGCTCCGGGCGGTTCCGACGTCGGAAAGGATGTCCTGGGCGTCCTTCTCGCCCAGCGCCTTGGTGACGATGTTCTTCGTCACCCCTTCCTGGACGACGACGGTCCCGCCCCCCTCCTGGGCCATGACGAGGAATTCCTTGGCGACGCCCTGGATGACGTCGGCCGGGATGCTGCTGATGCGGTTCATGTACTTGCCCACCCTCCGGATCTCCGACGGCCGCAGGTTGCGAATGACTTCCGCCGCCAGATCCTCGTCCAGGGCCAAGAGCATGATTGCCGCTTTTTCCTCGCCCGTCATAATCCCTTTCTTTCCCTCCTGAAGCGTCCGCTTCCTTCTTTATTTCAGCCAGTTTCTGAGCAGTTCCGCAAATTTCTTGGCGTCCGCCCCGGCAAGCTGCTGCACCATGGCATCGTGGGAAAGCGACGTCAGGTCAGGCCTCATCTGGGGAAGCTGTGCGGCGGCTTCCCTGCTCACGCCGGGAATCTCCCGGGATGCGCCGGGCAGCGACAGGGACGGGGCCTCCGGACCAACGGAGGGCGGCGGCATCGCGGACAGCAGGCCCCGGAGAAAGGGCCGGACGATGAAAAGAACCACCAGGGCGAGCGCGGCAAGGATCACGATGTAGCGCACAAAAGGCAGAAACGGGGTGAGGCTGTCCTGCCATCGGGCCGACGTGCCGGGACCGTCCGCCTCGGCCCGGCTGAAGGGCATGCTCGTGACGGTCACCTGGTCTCCCCGGGTTGTGTTGAGCCCCGCCGATTTGCGGACCAGGTCTTCCAGTTGCTCGACTTCCTTCTTGGGGCGCTCCTGGAACGCCTCCTCCCCCTTGTCGTTCTTCGTATAGACGCCGTCCACCACGACGGCGATGGAGAGCTTCCGGATCTCCCCCGCCGGCAGGACGGTCTTGTTCACCACGCGGTTGATCTCATAGTTGACGGTTTCGTCGGTTTTTTCCTTCTCCGAGCCGGAACCCGCCGTCGCGGCGCCTCCCGGAGTGGATGTGGCGCTTCCCGCGCCGCCCCCGGTCGTGTTCCGCTCCGACTGCTTCTGGGTGCTTCGGACCACCGCAGAATCCGGGTCGTAGGTCTCTTCCGTCTTCTCGGTCACGCGGAAATCCAGGTCCGCCGACACGCGGACGACGGCCTTGCCCTTGCCCACCACATTTTCCAGCATGCTCTGGATCTGGCCGGCCATGTCCTTTTCCACGTTTCGCTGGTACTCGACCTGGGAGGTCGTCAGCTTGGCCAGCCGCGTATCGCCCGGGGCCCTCGACAGGATGTTCCCCTTGCTGTCGACCACGAGCACGTCGTCGGGACTCATTCCCTCGACGCTGCTCGCGACCAGGTAGGCCACTCCGTCCACCTGGTTCTGCCGGAGTGAGCGCCCCGACTTCAGCTTCAGGGTCACCGAGGCCGTGGGTCTCTTCTGCTGGTCGATGAAGAGGGATTCCTTGGGAATGGCGATGTGGACGCGGCTCTGCTGGATCTCGTCGAGGCTGTTGATCGTCCTCGCCAGCTCCCCCTGCATGGCCCGGCGATAATTCAGCTGCTGCTCGAACTCCGTCGCCCCCAGGGATTTCTGATCGAAGATTTCATACCCCACGTGCCCTCCCCGGGGCAGACCGGCGGAGGCAAGCTCCATCCTCAACTCCGGGATGCGGTCGGCCGGCGCCGACACGGTTTCCCCCGACGGGGAGAGCTTGTAGGGGATCTTCTTCTCCTGGAGGCGCTGCACCACCGCCCCCGCATCCTCGCTGGAGAGGCCCGAATAGAGAACGCCGTAATCCACCTGGTTCGACCAGTAGACGAGTCCGAAAACGAGGGCGATGGAGGCGATTCCCGTCGCAAGAAGGGCCATTCGCCGTCCAGGCGGAAGGGCCGTCAGGGTCTGTCGAAGGGATGCGAAAATGGCAGAAAAAGGCTGCATGGATCCTTGTTTCCCCCTGTATCAGCGGCAGGCGTCCTCCTGCCGGAGCGATGGCTTCCTTATTGAATCTTCAGGCGACGGCGGCCTATACCGCCATGCGCATGATTTCCTGGTAGGCATCCAGGACCTTGTTGCGGACCTGGATCATGGTCCTGAGCGAGAGGTCCGCCTTCTCCATGGCGATCATGGTGGCATGGATGCTTCCGCTGTCCTGAAGCTGGACGCGATTGATCTCCTGGTCGGCCTGCCTGTGGAGCGAATCGATTTCCTGTACGGCCTTCTTCAGGGCATCTCCGAAGCCCTTGCCGGCCGCCCCCTGGCTCTTTCCCGCCCCTGCCGGGGAAATTCCCGCCCCGCCGGTGATTCGCATGTCATTCATGACCGTCTCTCCTCCTGCCCGGTTCCCCGGGCCGCATCCGTTGGGCCCCGCGATGGAGGCCCGGCATTATTTTCCGATCTCCAGGGTCTTCAGGGCCATGTTTTTCGCGGCGTCAAAAGCGGTCACCGTGGCCTCGAAGGACCGGTTCACCGCGATCAGTTCCGCCATCTCGACGATGGGCTGCACATTCGACATCGTCACGACCCCCTTGTCGTCCGCATCGGGATGGGCGGGATCGTAGACCTTGCGGAATCCCTGCGCATCCTCCCGGATGCCTTCGATCTTGACGGATCGCACCGAGTCTTTCAGTGCGTCTTCGAAGCTCCCCGCGACCTCCTGGGAAGACATGGACACGACCTTGCGGCGGTACGGTCCCCCCTCCGGCGTCTTGGTGGTGGAGGCGTTCGCCAGGTTGCTGGCCACCACGTCCATCCGCGCCCGCTGCGTCGCCAGCGCGTCTCCACAGATTTTAAATGATGTCATGAAATCCATCTTACTTCGTCTCCTTCAAGACGTTGCCGATCCCGCGGAACTTGCGGGCCAGCATCTCGACCGTCATGTTGTACTGAAGCTGATTCTCCGCCAGGCGGGTCATTTCCCGGTCAAGGCTGGCCCGGCCCTCTTCCCGGCGGACCGAGTAGGAGGCGTCCTTACCTCCCGTCCGGCCGTCCAGGTGCCGGGGATGGTCCTTCACCAGCGGCATCGCCCCGCCGGAATGCATCGCCTGCCTGAGGTCACGGTTGAATTCGAGATCCGAAGGCCGGTAATCGGGTGTATCGAGGTTGGCAATGTTGGACGTGAGAAGCTGGTGTCGCTTTGACCGATAATCCAGCATTTTCGAAAGTATATCGATCGTTTTCCCGAAAAGCGCGTCCATATCTCCACCTGTCTCCGTTTGGTGAACAGTCTTGCAAACCCCGTACCACGCACCTGCTTTTTTTCAACATAGTCAGGATCGGCGATCCTCTTCTTCATACTCGTGCAACTTGTTCCTCATGGTTCGAACGCTGATTCCCAGGATCCGGGAGGCAGCGGTCCGGTTTCCGTTTACTTCTTTCAATGTCTTGAATATCAACGCTTTTTCCGCATCGCGGAGCGTCATGGACGGGGTTTCCTGAGCCTCTTCCGGGGACTCTGCGGCGACAGAGGGCGGGGGAGACGCCGGCCGCTCGTCCCGGAACCCTTCCAGGTGAAGGTGTTCCGGGCGGACAACCCCGTCCTCGCAGAGAAGTACGGCCCTCTCCATGACATTTTCCAGTTCCCGCACGTTCCCCGGCCAGCCGTACCGGAGCAGGAGGTCCAACGACTCCCTGCTCAGCGACGGCGCGGACCGTCCGTTCACCTGGCTGTATTTCCGGAGAAAGTGGGCGGCCAGGAGAGGAACGTCATCCTTGCGCTCCCGGAGTGCGGGAATTTTGACGGGGATGACGCTGAGCCTCCAGTACAGATCCCGGCGGAATTTTGACTCCTCCGCCGCCTTTTTCAGGTCCACGTTCGTGGTGACGATGATGCGGACGTCGATGGGAACGGGCTCCCGGCCGCCGACTCGGTCCACCTGCGATTCCTGGATGACCCGGAGCAGTTTGGCCTGCAGGTTGACGTCCATCTCCCCGATCTCGTCCAGGAGGAGGGTGCCGCCGTTGGCCAGCTCGAACTTCCCGATTTTCCGCTGGACGGCCCCGGTGAAAGCCCCCTTTTCATACCCGAACATCTCGCTTTCCAGGAGTTGCTGCGGAATGGCGGCGCAGTTGACGGCCACGAAGGGCTTTCCGCTGCGGCCGCTGTTCAGGTAGACGTAGCGGGCGAAGAGCTCCTTGCCCGTGCCGCTCTCCCCCTGGATCAGGACGGTGGAGCGGCTGTCGGCGACGCGCTTGAGCAGGTGGAGCATCTCCAGGATGGCGGGATCCGCCGTGATGATGCCCGCCTGGCCGGCGGGGCCGGGGGCGGGGCCGGTTTCCGCCTTTTCCGGCGCTTCATGGGAAGCAAGAACGTTCCGGATGATGAATTCCAGGTCGTCCAGGGTGAACGGCTTCATGATGAACTCCGAGGCGCCTTCCTTCATCGCCTCGACGGCGGTGTTCACGGTACCGTAAGCCGTGGCGAGGATCACCGGCGTGCCGGGGGATTGCCTTTTGACCTCCCTCAGGACGTCCATCCCCCCGACCCGGGGCATTCTCATGTCCGTCACGACGACGTCGTATTTCCCCTCGGCGAACATTTTCAGGGCGACGGCTCCGTCCTCCGCGGTATCCACCGCAAAGCCGCATATCTCAAGGGACTCCGACAGGGCGTCCCGCATGGAGGGATCGTCATCGACGACCAGCACGTGCGTTGCTTCCATTCCTTTTCCTCAAGTCGCTGTATTTCCCCGCTTCACCGGGATGTTTGTCCGTTCCTGCCGGAACCGGCCGTCTCCTGGATGCAGGGCAGATAAAGAACCATGGAAAGGCCCGAGGCGTCGTCCTCGACAAAACGGATGATCCCCCGGTGGGCCTCGACGATGTTCCGGATCACGGCCATGAAAATCCCCTGCTCGCTGCTTTTCACCCCGAAGACCGCCCGGATGCCGGCATGGGAGGAGCTCCCGCCGCCCGTCCCGAAGAGACGGAAACGGATGGCCGCCCAGGAGGTCTCCCCGTCCCGGGAGAGCGCCACGGGGGAAGAGGTCTCGATGACCAGCCGGCCGCCCGCGGTCGAGGTCGCGAGCACCTTCAGAACCATCTGAACCAGAAGATGCTTCAACATCGGGCGGTCTCCCCGGATCATGGGATCTCCCGCACCGTAACGGATTTCGAGAAACGTCTCATCGCCGTCCATGAACGTCTCGGAAGACTGGAAGATCTCCCCCAGGAGCTCGTGGATGCGGACCGGGCGGAGACTGAATCCATAGATCCAGCTCGCCGACAGCAGGCTGGAGACCCTTCCCTCGATTTCGCGCACGCAGGATAGAATGCGCTTGAGCCGAAGCCGGACCTTCTCGTCCTCGAGGTCCCGGAGCAGGAGAGCCGTCGTCAGTTCGATCGACCCCAGGGGATTCCGGATCTGGTGGGCCACCTCCTCCGCCATCCCTCCGAGCGCCGCGAGGGTCTCCCGGCGCCAGAGGGCCTCGTCCTCATCCCGGGAGCGGCGCACGGGCTGGTCATCCGGCGTTCCCGGCCCGCTCAGCGGATGACGTCCCTGAATTTTCGAGACCAATGCGCATCCTCCTTCGAAAAGTCAGCCACTTTCCCCCAGAATTCATCCTCTCCCGCGCCCTTCACCTGGGCAAACGCCTTGTCCGCCCCGGCCAGGTTGCCCTGTTTCTCCAGGGTCCGTCCCATGCGGTACCAGGACCACCGGCGAAGCGATGCATCCGGGGCCGTGTTCGAGACCTCTGCCAGCAGCTTCATCCCCTCTTCGGCCGCCCCCTCTTTCAGATAGGAGTCCGCCAGCCGGAGGCGTCCGTCCGCCAGGATGGTCGCCTGCCGCTCCGGGTCGGCGGAAAAACCCTGGAGCGCTTTCCGGTACTGGTCGATCGCCTGGGGAATCCTTCCCTCCGCCTCCAGGAGCATGGCCAGTTCCCGGTGCAGAAAAGGATCCTCCGCCTGGTCGGCGTGCACGTTCAGGGCCTCCCCATACCGCAGGATCGCGTCGCTTTTCCGTCCGGCAATCCGGTCAATCCCCGCCCGGAGCGCAGCCAGCTCCTTCTGCAGGCCGGCGTCCCCGGGCTGCCGGATCTCCTGGAGAATGCGCGAAGCCTCCGCCGCATCCCGCCGTTCCAGATTCAACCTGGCGATGGACATCATCAGCCGGTCCCGGGCCCGCTCGTCCGGCGCCTGCCGGCGGAGGGCCATCCACAGGGATTTCGCGTCCGCGTCGAGGCCGACAGCGGCCAGGCTCTTGCCGATTCTGTAGAGGCGATCGAAATGGAGAACCTGCCGGAGGTCCCGGAAGGGAACCTGGAAGTACAGGGCGGCCGCCATGGTGTGATCGCCCGCCTGGAAGGACTCGTCCAGTACCTTCTCCGCGGAGGCCATCATCCAGGTGCGGCTGGAGGCGGCAAACGCCCCGAGCGGATAGGTCGCCGCAACATGCTGAAACTCGCGGAAGGCTTCGCGGTAGCGCCCTTTCCGCCACAGGCCGTAGGCTCTCTGAAACCGGACCCGCTCGATGAGGCCGTGATTCGTAGTCGTCTTCAGGATCCGGTTGTATGTCTCCAGGGGATCCCGGAATGCCGGGGCCAGGGCCAGAAAGAACGGGACCTTCAGGTCCGGCCTGGCCAGCCCGATATTCGCCGCGGCGAGCGTGCTTTCCACGCTCTCCCAGGAATCGGGCTTCATTTCCTTGACCCGGCTGAACACCGCCATGGCGGCGGCCGGCCTGTCCGCGTTGTAGAGCGTGCATCCCAGGACATAAAGCGTGACCGCGGTCTTCTCGCCCGCCGGATGGAGACTGGCGGCAAGGGACAGGATCCGGATGGCCTCGGCATGCTGATTCGACCAGTAATGGGCCAGGCCCAGGTTCAGCAGGGCGTCCGCGGGCAGGGCCGACAGGTCCGGCCACCGGGTCAGGGCAGCCTGTGCACTTTTCAGGGCCGAATCGATCCGTCCCCCGGAAAGGTGGATTCCGACCAGATGCAGGATCGCCTCCCGGGCCTTCGGATGATCCGGACGACGGGCCAGGAAGTCTTCCAGACGGGAGGCCGCAAGGTCCAGCTTCCCCGTCTTCATGTTCATTTCGCCGATGAACAGGGGGGCATCCGCGGCCAGGGGGGAATCGGGATAGCGGATCAGCAGCTTTTCCATCGCCGCCGCGGCCTCGTAGTAGAATTTCAGCTTCTCGTAGGTCTGGGCCAGGTTGAAATAGGCCCGGTCGTTTCCGGCGGCGGGATCCGGATGCCCCTCCAGGATCCGCTTGTAGTCTTCGACCGTCTCCAGCAGTTTCTTGTTGTTTCCTTCCGCCAGATAAAAGGAGCAGTCCGCCAGGAGGCGCTTCGCCTGCTCCTGTGCCGTCGCGTCGACATTATTTTGACGCAACAGCTCCGACAGCATTCCGGCGGCCCGTTCGTAACGGCCACCGTCATACTCCGCCCGGGCGGGCTGAACGAGTGGATGAACGGATGCGGCGGACTGCGTTGCCCCCCCGGCGGCCGACGGCGGCGCGGAGACTACGCGCTGCGCACCTCCAGCCGCTTTTGCTCCTTTGTCAATCTCTTGACGCGTTGCCTTTTCTGACTCCGAAGCGGGAGCGGCGGCGGGGGGCGCCAAGGAAGGAGCAGCGGGAGCCGCCGGAGAGTCGGCCCGGCTTACCGCGGCGGGGACGGCGACGTTCGCCGGGCCGCTCATGGCAAAATGCCAGACGGCGGCGGAGGACGATGCCAGGACGATGACGCCCAGAGAGAGGATCATCGACATCCTTTTGACCCGCGACCCCTGGAACGCCCCCTTCAGGGCCCCGACAATCCGGACCCCGCGGTTCCGGAGAGTCCCGGCATAGTTGCCCATCACCCGGAACCCTCGTCCGAACAGACTGAACGACACCTTTCCCTCCCGTGATGATCCGTCCCCGGCCTGCGGAGACGGGTGGTTGAATGCAGACACGATGAAGATCCGCAAGGATCCCGACCCTGGAAAAGCAAGTTGCATACCATTCCGTCATGAGAGGCTGCACCCTGTGCGGCTTCCTGGCACTTCCTTTGCATTAAATCCGGTTCGAAGCGATGTCGGTTCGAGCCGGAGACAAACGCCGAATACAAGACGAAGGATTAAAGGATTAGATGACGCCCATGGAAAAGGAAACATCGGCAAACCGCAGGGAATTCTCGAGAGTCTATGCGTATATCCCCCTGTCTTTCCGCAAGATCCTGCCGGAGGAGCGTCCCATCGTACGCTGCCGTCTGGCGGGGGATACCATGCTTGCGGGATCGAACGTTCCCGTCCCCGAGATCGGAGATCGCATCCTTTATGAATGGCTGAAGATGCTCAACAACAAGCTGGACGGCATTGTCCGGCTGCTGACGATCCACGCCGAGGGCTTTCAGTCCCTGCCGTCCAAGGCAGTCCAGATCAGCGGCAGCGGCATGAACTTTTCTTCGTCGGAACCGTTCGAGCCGGGAGACATGGTGGAGCTCAAGATGATCCTCACCGTCAACCAGCCGACAGCCCTCTTCACCTACGGGGAGGTCATCAAGGTGGACCGGCAGACCAGCGGGCACATCGTTGCCGTATCCTTTGTGAAGATGGACGACCACATCCGCGATGAGATCGTCCGGTTCGTATTCGAGCGGGAGAGGGAAATCCTCCGTGAAAAAAGGCAGGCGGAATAGTCCATGATCGTCATCATCGGTTGCGTCATCGTACTGGTCGCCGTCATCGGCGGCTACCTCATGGAGCACGGAAACCTCTCGGTCCTCTTCCAGCCCGCGGAGCTCGTCATCATCGGCGGGGCGGCCATCGGCGGCCTCATCATCGCGACGCCCATGAAGCTGCTCAAGAGCATCATCGCTTCATTCCTCGGCCTCTTCACGGGCAAATCCCTGGGATCCGACGACTACCTGGAGGCCCTGATGCTTCTCAACGGCCTCTTCTACAAGATCCGCCAGGAGGGGCTGGTCTCCGTCGAATCGGACGTGGACCAGCCGGAGAAGAGCGCCCTGTTCAACAAATATCCGAAGATCCTGAAGAACCCCCGCGCCATCGGCCTCGTGACGGACACACTCCGGATGGTCATGACCACCACCATCGCTCCCCACGAGCTGGAGGCCCTCATGGACACGGAAATCGAGGGGCACTTCGAAGAGATGATCAATCCCTCCAAGACCGTGACCTTCGTGGCCGACGGCCTCCCCGGACTCGGTATCGTCGCCGCCGTCCTCGGCGTCGTTCTGACCATGGGGAAGATCGGCGCCCCGCCGGAGGTCCTCGGGCACAGCATCGGGGCGGCCCTGGTGGGAACCTTTCTCGGCGTCCTTCTGTGCTACGGGTTTGTCGGACCCATGGGCCGGAACATGGAGCACAAGGCCGCGGAAGAGATCCAGTACCTCCAGGTCTACAAGGCCGCGCTGATCGCCTTCATCGGCGGTGCGGCACCGAAGGTGGCCATTGAATTCGGCCGGAGGGTCATTCCCTCCCACGACAAGCCCAGCTTCCTCGATGTCGAGGCGGCCCTGCGGAAAGCGAAGCGCTGACCGCAGCGGAGGAAACCGGCATGGAAGATCGCGCCCCCGTCGTCATCCGCAGGATCAAGAAGAAGAAGCACGCCGAGCATCACGGCGGCTCCTGGAAGGTGGCCTACGCCGATTTCGTCACGGCCATGATGGCGTTCTTTCTGCTCCTGTGGCTGATCACCATGGTTTCACCGGAAAAGAAACTCGCCGTATCAGAATACTTCAAGAATTTCAACGTATTCCAGGAACAATCCGCCGGAGGCCGCTCGTTCATGGACAAGAACGCCGCGGTCCTGACCCTGACCAACAAGGCCATCCGCCTGGGCCCCCAGGACCTGGCCACGAAACTCAAGAAGGCCGTGGACGAAAAGCTGGGACAGCTGAAGGACCAGGTGCAGGTGGACATCATCGAGGGAGGGGTCCGCATACAGATCATCGACCTGGAGGGCAGCACGATGTTCCAGAGCGGCAGCGCGGACCTGACGGACAGGGCCAGGACGATCCTCAGCCTGGTATCGGAAAACCTGCGCGACCTGCCGAACCGGATCGCTGTGGAGGGACACACGGACTCGGCCCCGTTCCGGGGATCCCAGATCACGAACTGGGAGCTTTCCACGGCCCGGGCGTCCGCCGCCCGCCGGGAAATGGAGAACGACGGCGTCGACCCCGGCAAGATCGCACGGGTCGTCGGCTATGCGGACCAGGAGCTCTACATCAAGGAGAATCCCAAGGACCCCCGGAACCGGCGCATCAGCGTGATTGTGCTCCAGAGCGAAGGAACCGCTGCATCGACCCCGGCAGCGCCTCCCATCCCGCCCGGGGCGACCGTGCCGATCCCGGCGGCCACCCAGGTTGGAACGGGAACACAGGCGGCGCCACCGGCACCTTCACAGGGCCCGGTCCAAGGCGGTTCCTCTCCCGCGTTCCGCTGAGCGCGGGACCCGCCACACCCGTTTCCCCGCAGCAGAACACGCATCCGCCAGAGTTCTTTCACGGTCAGGATTCGATGACCTCGCGGATCTTCCGGGAAAGCTCATCCAGGCGGAACGGCTTCTGGAGAAATCCCCGAACCCCTTTCGCCAGGATTTCCGACGCCTGGCCCTCCAGGCTGTACCCGCTCGACAGAAGAACCCGGACCCCGGGCCGCATCGCCTGCAATGCCTCGTTCACCTCGCCGCCGCCCATCCCCGGCATGATCATGTCCAGGATCACCACGTCGACCTCCGAGCCCCGGGATCCGAAAACCTCCAGAGCCTCGGGACCGCTCTCCGCAGCCAGGACCTCGTATCCCAGCCCCGTCAGCATCTCCCGCGTCACCTCCCGGACCATCGGCTCGTCGTCCACCACCAGCACCACCCCCCGGCCCCGCTCGATCCCCGACGGCGCCGGCTCCTCCTGCAAGACATCCTCCCGCGACGCCGGGAGATACACCTCGAACGTCGTTCCCCGGCCCGGCTCGCTGGACACCGTGATGATCCCCCCGTGCCCCTTCAGGATGCCGTATGCCGACGCCAGTCCCAGGCCCGTCCCCCGGCCCATCCCCTTCGTCGTGAAAAACGGATCGAAGATCCGCTGGCGCGTCCGCTCGTCCATACCAACCCCCGTGTCCGATACCGACACCTTCACGTAGCGGCCCGCTTCAATCCCGTATATCCGGCAAAACGCCTCGTCCAGCTCCACGTTCGACGTCTCCAGGCTCAGGTCCCCTCCCCCCGGCATCGCCTGCCACGCATTCACGAACAGGTTCAGAAACACCTGCTCCAGCTGGCCCCGGTCCACCTCCACGCTCCACAGCGAACCGTCGTACTTCTCGTCGATCCGGATCTCCTTCTTCGTCCGGCCGAACATCCGTGCCGTCTTGCCCACCAGCTCGTTCATGTCCGTCGGCTTCACCTCGTAACGCCCGCCGCGCGCAAGTCCCAGCAACTGGCGCGTCAGTTCCGATCCGCTTCGGACCTGCGACTCGATCGCCTTCAGCTTCTCGAGGTGCGGATGCCCCTCCTCCAGGTCCAGCATCATCAGCGACGCATACCCCTGGATCCCCATGAGCAGATTGTTGAAGTCGTGGGCAATCCCTCCCGCCAGCGTCCCCAGGGACTCCAGCTTCTGTGCCTGCAGCAGCTGCTCCTGCATGTG
Organism: uncultured Syntrophaceae bacterium; assembly: GCA_964641935.1. Lineage (GTDB taxonomy): Bacteria > Desulfobacterota > Syntrophia > Syntrophales > PHBD01 > PHBD01. The sequence goes on along the minus strand of CAZXMK010000019.1, from coordinate 720 downwards.
CTCCAGTTTTTCCCGGGCCTCCCGGATCTCCGTGACGTCCATGTTGTTGCCCAGGACCGCCGCCTGCCCCTGGTACGTTACCGACGTCACCGACTCGAGAACCCACCGGATTTCGCCGTCCCCGTTTACAATCCGGTACTCGTAGGGCGGACCCGGCTCCCCGTTCAGCATCCGCCGCGCCTTCGCCTTCACCATGTCCCGGTCCCCCGGGTGCACGATCTCCAGGGTGGGGGTCCCGAGCAGATCCTTTTCCGTGCGGCCCGTGTACTGCAGAACGTGGCGGTTTGCGAACCGGAACATTCCGCCGATGGCGATGAACTCCCCCGCCTGGGAGTTGTTCGCCATGACGCGGTACTCCTCCTCCGCGCGGACCCGCTCCGTGATGTCGCGGAAAACGCCCCGGAAACCCGCTGGACGTCCGTCCGCGTTCCGGATGAACGACGCGGAGTGCTCGACGGTGCGACGCTCTCCCTTTTTGGTGAGCAGGTCCAGTTCATACCTCCGGATGGGCGCCCCGGTGAGGAACATCTCGCCATAGGCCCGGGCGATCTGCCTGCGCACCTCCTCGTCCGCCGTGAAGCGCTTGTAGCTGGAGCCGATGATCTCTATCTCTTCATAGCCCATGGCCCGCCGGAAGGATTCGTTGCAGAAGGTGATGTGGCCGCCGATGTCGAACTCGACGTAGCCTTCCTCGATCTCCTCGAGGATCGTGCTGTAGCG
>CAZXMK010000018.1:0-21652 GCA_964641935.1 uncultured Syntrophaceae bacterium | reverse complement strand
CTGCCTGAACATGAGTGCATGGTCCAGTACGATGACGGCGATATAGAGAAGTGGCTTGAGAAGATGGAGATCCCTGGCGGTGAACGCAAAGGGCGTTTCCCTGTTCACAAGCGGAGTGACGCCGTAGGACCGGCCGCAGAGGGAAACGGGTATGGCTACAAACCGCTTTCTTTATTATCTTATTGATGTGATTCATGATTCACGGATGCGTCCGGCCGTGCTAACCGGGACACGGTCAGAGCGAAGCGGGCATCCAGCGGGGGTATCTCTTCACTTCATTCAGGGCGCCCGCAGAGACCGGCATTCCGATCTTCGTGTAGTAGGGGCCCAGGTCCCGCTGTACGACCCTGGAAAACTGGATCACCCAGAGGTCCCGTTTTTCCTGGTCGGTTTTCGGTTTCTCGCCGGCGCTCAGCTTCTGATACGAGGCAAAGACCCTCTTGAAGGCCTCCCAGCCGAATTCCTTCTGGAGGAGGATGTAGGTCGTCAGGGCGAGCTGCGGATCTTTTTTCCATTCCTCGAAGGGGGATCCCTTCGCGATGTACTTCTTCAGCTTGACCCAGCCTTCCCTGTGCCAGGGATGTTCCGCCGGGATGATGCCGTGCATCTTCTCCATGGCATACAGGGTGAACAGGTTCACCGTCACCTCGGTTGTGCCGTCGAACGTCCATTCGCTTCGCTGGCAGTTGTGTCCCAACTCGTGAAAGTGCCCCCAGGATCCGGCCTTGTAGAGGTCCGTCCCGTCGGCGGGGTTCAGGGCCACGCCGGCCGTGAAGTCGCTGACATCCATGCGGATCACGATCGGATAGCCGGCATGCATGTAGCCGATCTTCGGCTGCACGTCGGTGACGAACCGTTCCTCGTAATGCTTCGGCGGCTCCTGCTGGAGCTGCGGATAGAAGCTCAGCACGCGGTCCCAGTACCTCAGGATTTTTTCAGGGTTGCCGATTTTCCGAATCGTTGCGGCGGGAAGGGTCAGGATGATCCTGTCGCCGGCGAGTTCTCCCCAGGGGGCATCGTAATGCCTGATTTTGCTGTTCCATTCCCCGGCATCCGTTTTCCCCAGCCTGAAATAGGGCGCCTCCACCGCTCCGTGCACCTTGATGCGGATGGTCCTGTTTTCGGACTTCCCGAACTTTTCAAAGTAAATCAATCCCCCGTGGGGTGAGGTGACGATCGTCTCGGCGCCGTCCATCGCTTTCGTCCGGGAAAGATCGGGCCAGCGGTTCAGCTGTTTCCGGTACCGGTCGTCCAGCGGGAAAAGGACGTCGGAATGGGCTCCGACCCTGAGTATGACGGCGTTTGCATCGCCCGGGTCGATCGTGAAAGAGACGGGCCTGCCCGCAGGTGCGTACAGGCCGGTGCTCTGCCAGCGGAGCTTCGACAGGTCGACGTCTACCGTCCGGATGGTCTCGACCGCCGCCGGTCCCACGTCGCCGGGGAAGATCTCCGCGTCCTTCAGCTTGCTGATCCTTTCGAACGGCGCCGATTGGTAAAGAAGGTTCAGCATCCCGATGGTCAGAAGAAAGTCGGCATCCGTTTTCCGTACGGGGTTCTTCGGCGAAATATCCCTGCGTTTCCCGAACGAGTCGTAATGCGTCTCGTATTTCCGCAGGAGGCCTTCGTTGTGGGGGATCCTGTTCCGGTACGCAAGCATTGCTGCCAGCAGGCCGTTCAACTCGCTTTCGGGGACCCTTGCCCGGGTCTCGACAATCCTGCCGACCCGGTCGACCAGCAGCAGGGGATGGTTTTTATTCCCGGCGGACTGGGCAAGCGGAATCTGGTTGCCCGTGAAATCCCCGTTGAAGACCATGCCGTACTCTTTCAGGAACCGGTTTCCGGCAAAATCCCTGTCCAGGCTCTTCCCGTTCCTTCCGTCCCCGTAGCTGTTGTAGACCCAGCCCAGTGCGGAACACAGGATGCCTCCCCCGCCTTCGACGTACTGCTTCAGGGATGCCATGGCGGCGGCGTCGAACCCCTGGGGCTCTTTGCCGGTGAAGTCGATCAGGATCAAATCATACCGGCCGAGATTTTCAGGAAGCCGATTCGCTCTTTCCATCTGCAGGATCTCAATACCCGGGAGGGAACTTCCGGGATTCAACCCGAGGCCCAGGACGTGGATTTGTGTCTTGTCGCCGGCCGTCCAGGAAAGGAGGTTGGCGATGAACCGGCCGTTTTCGGGATCGGCCGTGACGTTTTGCTGGAGCCAGGATCCGTGGGTGATCGCAGCGATCCTCCCGTTTCCGTGCGTTGCGCCGGCGACCAGGGACCGGCCCCTGGCATCGGTCAGGATCGTGAAGGCCTCTTCACCGAAAACGGTCAGGAGCCCGGGTGCCCCCTCTATTTTCAGCGTGTGAATCCCGCGGGTCAATCGGGCGACGGTTCGATCCTGGTCGTCCAATCCACTCCCGGCATGGGAGGGAGCGGCGATGAGAATGATCAGTGCTGGAATCACAAGCAGAAGCCTTGATTTCATCGTGGATTTTCCTCTTTCCTTTTTTCTCTGAAACAAAGCAGGACCGTGCGACCGTCCCGATACAACCGACCCGGCACAGGCATCTTTTCAAATCATCGGCAGGGAAAGGATGGAACTAAAGAAATAATCGCAGAGTCCGATAGAAAAGAGGGGGCGGCGCGAAACGACCATGATCATGATGTGCCGACAAGACAGGACACGCAAAGGGAGGCCGTTTTTAAAAAGGCCGCTCGTGACAGCGATGATGGCAATCGCTCTGGCGGGATCGGCCCATGCCGGATCTGCTCCGGGGCAACGGTCTACAGCCTCCGGACGGGTATATCGGAAGACGTGTCCCAATGGCTGGTCGAGAAGTACAGGAATGAAATACAGAAAGACTCCGCCCTGGGGAAATTGCTCCTGGAGCTCTATCGCCTGGAACAATTGAAGATCTTTCCAACGAAGGACACCGGGGATGAAGACGAGTGCCCCGGTGCCGTCGGGTTTTCGGGTGAGGACCTTTGGCCCACGCCGGCGGGGATCACGTTCCGACCGGTGGTACCCTACAGCCAGAGTGCGTGCATCGTGGACGTGAACGTCCCCTACGGGAAGATGGCTCCTTACCTGTCACCCCTTGGAAAATCGAATGCAAAAGTGTTCCGGGGCCGCTGACTGACGGGTGCAGCGTTTCTGTCCGGCTTCCCGCTGCGCTCCCACCGCGGAATTTCTCGCGTGTTCCTTCGCCGTCATCCGGCCGGTCCGCCCGGGAGGGATTCCCGGGTTGCGGAAAGATCAGGGCCTGCGCAGAGGCAGAAGCAGAATCACTCGACCTTGAAGCCCTTGACGACCTGCCGGAATGTTTTCTGAACGGCTTCGTATGCGCCGGCGCTCTCGCTGGCCTTTACGTCGAAGATCCGGTTTCCCTTCCGGGCGATGACGGAACATGCCTGCAGTGCGGTTCCCCCACTGTTGAACGCGAACTCGTAGATCACGGCACTGTCGGCTTTCGGCACTTCGCTGGCGATGTGGTTCAGCACCCTGTAATCCTGGTAGACGTTCTTCCTCTCGTGAAGAACGCCTTTCACGTCCCTGCTGCTTCCACCTGAATCGTCACGGACGGCGATGTGGACGCCGGGGGTCGGAATCTCGACGCCCAGTTCGGGATCCATTACGGTGCGGAAGTCGGGCGGATGGATATCAATGCCGTCTTCCCGTTCCCGGACGGACCATTCCTTCGGGTAGGAAACCTGGAAGCCGTGTTTCTTACCGGCATACGTTTCCCAGTCTTTCTGTCCGAGCAGCTTGTCCAGAAATCCCATGACATTGCCTCCTTTCTCCGCTCTGTTCCCGCGAAAGGAAAACGGAACGGTCTGCGGTATCCTTGAAAGCGATGGCCTTCTCCGGAACAAGGGGCATCTGCACGCGAGATTCGGAACGGGACAGACCGGCTGCGGTGTTCGATGGAAACGTGGACCGACAGTCGATCCAGGAAGAGACGGATTGCCGGTTGTCTTGATCTGCAAAGGAGGCCCAAAGCCCCGGTGATGGTGAATGCAATCTGAAGAAATGGAGTCTTTTCTTATTTATAGGGGAAAAGACCTCTTTTGTGCAACCCCGAAATGGGCCGGCCCGGACTCGCAAGGGGGCAGGCCGGTTTCGTTTGTTCGTCTATGCCTTCGCGGCATCCATCCCCTCGGCAAATGCCTTCAGGTTGACCTCCAGCTTCTCCCCGGAGGTGGTTCGGCCCATGGCCGTCCGGAAGTCCTCCAGGGTGAGGGGCAGGACCCCGGTGCCCGCCAGTGCCCCGATCATGACGATGTTGGCGAGGATGGGATTGCCCAGCCGGATGGCCGTGTCGGTGGCGTCGATCAGCCACAGGCGCGCCGAGAGTCCGCCCAGCGACGCCCTGATCTCGTCCGGCGAGGGGTAGTTCAACTCCCCCGTGATGACGCCGATCGGGTAGACCGGGCGTGTATTCGTCAGGACGATCACACCGGGATGGCCGTAGGCCGCCAGAACGCGGACGGCTTCCGCCGGCTCCAGGGCGACCACGACGTCGGCCTTCCCCTTCGGGATCTGGGGGCTCCATGTTCCCTCCGCGGAGACGCGGACGTGGCTCATGACGGAGCCGCCCCGCTGGGAGGCGCCGAAGGTCTCGCCGATCGTCACCGTCAGCCCCCTGTCGACGAGCATGCCCGACAGGACGCGGGAGGCCATGACGTTGCCCTGGCCGCCGACGCCGGTGATGATGACATTGAAGGGGTCCCGGGCCAATTGCAGGGTCGCCATGATCAGGCCACCTCCTTCCGGATTGCCGACTGCGGGCAGATCTGCGCGCAGACGCCGCAGCCGGCGCAGAGGACTTCGTCCACGCGGGCCCGCCGGCTCTCCCTGTCCCACACCAGGGCGGGACAGCGGAAAATGCGGGTGCACAGGCGATTGCAGCCGCAGTCTTCGCCGATGCAGAGGGTCTCGTCCACCCGCACATTGTATTTCCGGATTCCTCTCTTCTCCGGGGAGAGGGCGCATTTCTGTCGCAGGATCAGAACATTGACCCCCTGTCCGTCTTCCATCAGCCGGTTCAGCGCCTCCCGGGTTTCGGCAAACTCGAAGGGATCCCGGATCTCCACGTCGGCGCCGATGGCGCTGCAGATCTTCGCGATGTCCACGTCCGGCGCCACGCAGCCCATGGCGTTGATGCACAGGCCCGGGTGGGACTGGAATCCCGTCATGGCGGTGCCGCTGTTGTCGAGGATGATCATCAGGATGTTCGACTGGTGGTGAACGGCGTTGACCAGGGCGGGCATGGCGGCGTGGAAAAAGGTGGAGTCGCCGCACACCGACAGGATCGGCCTGTCCAGGCCGAAGGGGCCAAGTTTCCCGAAGCCGCTGGCCACGCCCGTCCCGGAGCCCATGGAGTGGAGGGTCTTGAGCGTGCCCGCGCCGCCGGGAAAAACGTCCAGGGTATAGCAGCCGATGTCCCCGCAGACGAATCCGTCCCGGTCGTCCAGTTTCAGGGCCGTGCGGATGCTCCAGTAGGAGGCCCGGTGGGGGCAGCCGGGACAGAAGGCGAGCCCCCGCGCGGGTGCACCGCTCAGGGCCGCTTCCTGCGCCTTTCTTTCATACTCCGGGTCCGCGGCAGGGGAGGGGATGTCCAGGATCCGGCAGAGCGCCCCGATCACCAGGTCCGGTGACAACTCGCCCCGCGCGGGAATCGTCCCGTCATTCTTCCCGTAGAAGGTCTTGATCCCGATCTCGCCGGCCTCTTCGGCGGCGATGACCTTGACGTTCTCCTCCAGGAAGGCGAGCACCTCCTCGACGACCAGGACCCGTCCCGTTCGGGCGAGGTGCTTCTTCAGGAGGTTCGGCGGCAGGGGCCAGGTCGTCGCCATCTTCAGGATTCCGACCCGGTCTCCCAGGCCGAGCGTGTGAACGGCCTCCCGGCTGTAGAGGGTGCAGGCGCTGCTCGTGACGATCAGGACCTCCGGCCGGTCCGGCCCCTCGTAGGTGTTGAAAGGGCACTGCTCGAAGAGGTCCCGGGCCTTCCGGATTCTCTCCTGCTGGAGGCCGTGCTTGAAGGCGACGGGCATGCTCAGGACGGGGCCTTCGCCGGGATCCAGCATGGACCCTCCGGCCCTGAATTCGGCCCGCGGGGTCCCCTCCGGAAGCGCTCCCAGGCGGACGTTGCCGCTGGCATGGGACATCCGGGTGACGCTCCGCAGCATGACCACGGTCCCGAGCTCTTCCGAGAAATCGAAGGCCCACTTTGTCATGTCCTTGGCTTCCTGGAAATCCCCGGGCTCCAGGAGGGGGATCTCGATCATGCGGGCGAAATGCCGTGACTCCCCCTCGTTCACGCTGGAAAGGGCGCCCGGATCGTCGCAGGTGACCAGGATCATGCCGCCCCGGGTGCCGGAGCCGGCGAGGTGGAGCAGGAAATCGGAGGCCACGTTGACGCCGTTCTGCTTCATGACGCAGAGCGAGCGCAGCCCCGCGAACGAGGCGGCGGCGGCGACCTCCAGGGCCACCTTTTCGTTGGTCGACCACTCCACGTAGAGGTTTCGCGCCTCCGCGACCCCCGCGAGGTTCTCCAGGATTTCCGAAGACGGCGTGCCGGGGTAAGCCGCCGCCACGGTCATTCCGGCCTCCAGCGCGCCCCGGGCGATGGCCTCGTTTCCCATCATGAGATGGCTGCTGCCTTCCTTTGCATCCAGCAACACCGGCATGTGTCCTCCTATGAGCAGAGCCCGGCGATCACGGGGTCCCGCGCGTCCAGGTAGAGCAGGTCGCGGGCGTTGCCGCTTTTTTCCGCCAGGTTCTTCAGGGCTTCTTTCTTTTTCGCCGCCGCCGCCCTTTTCAGCATGTCCAGGCTTCCCTCCGGGACCTCGTGGAATTCGAGGATTCCTCTCGCTCTGGCTGTGTCAAGGAGCGCCTCTCCCGCTGCCGTCCGGACGATGACCTGGTTCCAGGAGCGGGATTCCTCCCAGGTTCCGCCCAGGCGAGCCGAGCCGACGGAGATGTCCGCGAATTCGGCCGTCGTGTCGGTGCAGTACCGGCAGACTTCGCGGATGCAGTCCCGGATCTCCTCGATCGGAAACGTCTGCCGGCCGCCGTCGAGTAGGATCTCGAGAACGCCCTCCCCCGGGGGAATCTCCATCCCCCGTACCCTCTCCAGGCCGACATGCTTTTCGAGCAGGTCCGCCAGCTTCGACCAGGAAAAGGTGAATCCGCAGAAGAGGCCGATCGTGAGCTTCAGCCTGTCGATGGGGTTTGTTCCGCTGTCCAGCTTGGGCTTGAGGCGCATCTTGGCCAGGGCCAGGGCCTGGCAGGGGGTGGCGACGACGCCGATCGCTTCCGCCGAGCCCCGGGCCGCCCGGTTGAACTCGGCCACCGTCGCGGAGGCGATGAACTTGCTGCCGCCCCGCTTCCAGACCCCGTCGGGATCCTGAACGGCCGCTCCGGAGTGAAGGAAGCGCTCCCGGCCCTCTGCAACGACGGCGGTATCGATCAGGCCTTCCGTGAGGGCCAGCGCCATCAGCGCCGAGACGGTTCCGCCGTGCTGAGCCTTTTCCCGGAGCCGGGTGTCGGCGGCGCGGGCAATGTGGAAAGCCCGGACCGGCCCGATCTCCGGCGTGATCTCGGCCTCCGGCATCAGCAGCCTTCGCATTTCCCCGAGATCCGCGGGAGTCCGGGGGCAGAAGGCGTAGCAGCGGCCTGCCTCGATGTCGCAGGGGTTCAGGACGATCGTCCGGTCATGGTAGAAAACCTGGTAGGGGCAGAGGTTGACGCAGGCGCCGCACCCCGTGCAGAGCCCGGCATCGCGGACCCGCTCCCCGAGCTCCTTCTGTCCCCCCGTTTCATGAGCCATCGATGCAGACCTCCCGGTTCTTGTCTTTGCCTCGCTGTTTTGACGCCCTTCCGTTACCACAATCGGCGGAGCGGGAACAACGGACAAAGTGCAGTCCCGGGGGTGCGGATCGGATGGTGCAGCCCGGCTCAGGGTTGCGGGAGGTTGCGGGGCAGGATAAGCGTGAAGGATATCAGGCCGCCGGGATCGTCGTCCAGGCGAAGGGTCCCCCCGTGGGCGTGGACGATCTCCCGGGCGAGGCTCAGTCCGAGGCCGGATCCCGGGACGGCGCCGCTCCGCGACGGGTCGACCCGGTGAAAACGGAGGAAGATCTTCTCGCGGTCCGCCTCCGGGATCGGAGCGCCGGTATTGGAGATCGTGAAGATCACCCTGTCCCCGCGCTCCTCCAGGCGGAAGCGGATCAGGCCGCCTTCCCTGTTGTACTTGACGGCGTTGGACGTGAGATTCTGGACGACCTGCCGGAAGAGGTCCGGATCGGCCTGCACCGTGACGTGCGGGGCGATTTCCTGCTCCAGGCGCAGATTCGGTGCGATGGCCCCTACGTCCTCAGCGGCCGATTCAACGACGGCGCTGACGTCGACGGGCTCCAGGTTCAGGGCCAACTGCCCCGCGTCGGCGTGGGAGAGGATCAGGAGCTTCTGCACGATCGCCTTGAGCCGCTGGACCTCTTCGATGAGCGCGCTGCAGGAGCGCTGTTCGTCGGAGCCCATGGCTGCGTGCTGCACGGCGTCGTCGAGCATCCCCTGCAGGATCGTCAGCGGCGTCTTCAGCTCATGGGCGGCGTCGGCGCTGAACCGCACCGCCTGCCGGAAGCTCTTCTCCAGTCGGTCCAGCATGTCGTTGATCACGTCCACCAGCCTGGAAAACTCGTCGTCGGGTCCGGGCGACGAGGGGATCCGGCGATCCAGGCCCTGCGCCGTGATGGACTCCGCCGTCCGGGTGATGTCTGCGACGGGTCTGAGCGCCCTTCTGGTGATGAGCCATCCGCCCGCGGCAAGCAGGAGCAGCGCGATCGGCACGGCGATGTAGAATGTCTTTCTGTAACGGGCTTCGTCCGCATGGAACCCCGCCATGTTCATGCCGATCAGGATCGTGACGAAGGGGTCGCCCATGATCCCGACCCGCCATGTCTTCCCGTCGGCCTTCAGGGTCTTGAAGAAATGCTGTTTCATACGGAACGGTTCGGGCGGAACGGGCAACGGCGACGGCGGACGGACAAGATCCGCGGAGGGACCCGCCGGCCTGCCCGGCGGGACGCCGGAGCGGGGCGGCATCGGAGGCCTGTTTCCCGCGCCCGGGGTTGCCTGGCCCTCCGGATTGATTGGGACGGCATTGCGGCCAAAACGTTCAGGGCGTCGGTTGCTCTCCGGGAAAGGGGCGGGAAGGGGCAGAGGGGTTTCCATCCTTCGGTCATACTCGGGGAAGGAGTCTTCGGAAATCGCCGTGGGCCATTGGGGGGACTGGTACAGGATCTCGTTCTTTCCGGTCCTGACCTGAACGATGATGTCTTTCCAGCGCTCGGTCCCGTAAATGGACCGAAGCCGCCGATCCAATTCCTCCCCGCCCCTCGCGAGCCGCCAGACGTGGATGGGACGCTGTCCCAGGGAACGGATCTCCAGGTCGATCCGGTCGAGGCTCACGTCATGGATCACGGTGAGGAAATACAGGCCGAAGGCGACGAGAACGGAACCCGAGATCAGGATCGACAGCAGGATGATCTTGATGCGGAACAATCGCCTACTCCCTGGATGCCCTGTTGAACCGGTATCCGACGCCACGGACCGTCTCAATGCGCAGGCGCTCCGGGTCGGTGTCCATCTTGCTGCGGAGCCTCCGGATGTAAACGTCCACGACGTTGGTCTGGGGGTCGAAGAAGTAGCCCCAGACGTGCTCCAGGATCTGCGTCCGGGTGAACACCCGTCCGGGAGAGCGCATGAGCAGCGCCAGCAGGTTGAATTCCCGGGCCGTCAGCTCGACCATCCCCTTGTCCGTCCGGACCTCCCGCGTGATCAGGTTGACCACGAGGTCGCCGTCCTGGAGCAGGCTGAGCTGCTGGCCCGTTCCCCTTCGGGTGACGGCGTGGATCCGCGCGAACAGCTCCTCGATGTAGAACGGCTTGCTGAGGTAGTCGTCCGCCCCCAGGTTCAGGCCCTCGACCCGCTCGCTCAGCGCCGAGCGGGCCGTCAGCAGGATCACCGGGACGGTGTTCTTCATTTCCCGGAGCTGCCGGAGGATCGTCAACCCGTCGCGGCCGGGGAGCATGATGTCCAGCAGGATGACGTCATAGGCCTGTCCGACTGCCAGGGCATAGCCCTCGTCGCCGTCTTCGCAGACATCGACGACGAAGCCCTGTTCCTGAAGGCCCTTTTTCACAAAGGAGACGATCTTCCTGTCGTCCTCGACGAAAAGCACGCGCATGGCGCTACTGTACCCATAATCGGATTTATTGCAACGGATCATGAGATGAAAAAAACGTAATCTTTCCCATTCCATCGCCGCGGGGAGCGCTGCCGGGCACCCGTCCGCACTTGCGGACGATTTCCGCCCGTCTGCTTCCCACGATGTCCGGCCATGACAATCTTTTCATGATTTCTCCGGACGATCTGTCATCGGGCGGGCGTATGAATCAAAACAGCCCGGATGGCGCGGGTGAAATCGGAAATCTCCGGAGGATGGAGCATGAAAAAGGAAATCATGAAGGATGCTGTGGCGTTGAGCATCATTTCCACGCTGGTTCTGCTGTTCATATTCGAGATTGCCTGGGGGCAGACCCCCGGTCTGCGGGAACCGGACTGCCTTGCCGGAGAGAGCGGTCCCTGTTGCGGCGAGGCGGGTGCCGGAATGCCATGCCACGTTCCGGCCGGGCCTCCGCCGGAGGCTTACCGGGCCTGCAGGGATGCAAAATCCGGAAGCGTATCCGGCTTCACGGGCACGTGGGGGGAGACGATCGCGGGGGTCTGCCGGAGGGATGAAAGCGGCCGGCTCGTGCTGATCCCGGATCCGCCGGAGGACGTGGAAATGGCCGGAGCCCCGCATCCGCCGGCTTGCTGCGAAGAGGAGCCGGATCCCGTTCCGGGGGAATGGGAAGACAGGTGCCCAGTCCCTCCGCCCTGGAGGGGAAGGGGCTTCGGACATATGGGATTCATGGATTGAGGGTCGAGGAACGGGGGCCATGACACCACCCGCGCATGCGGCGTCCGGGGCAGGCCGAACATCGGAACATGCATGGGAAGGAGAAGCGATGAAAAACATCCGGACGCCTTTTCTGGCCGCGGTTGCCGTGCTGCTGTTTTCGGCGGGGCTCATCGGATGCGTCATGAAAGAGCTGCACTGCGCTTGGCATGATCGACCGGCCGCCGGTGGCGCGGAGGACGAATGGCTGGAGTGGAACCGGGCGCTTCACTGGCTGCCGGAGGAAGAGGTCACGGTCGGGCTGCTGAACGACGACCGGATGCTGTATCTGCGTCTTTCCACGCGCAACAGGGCCATCCAGCGGCAGGTCATGGCCGCCGGCCTGACGGTGTGGCTCGACGAGACGGGAGGCCGCAGCGAGATTTACGGGATCCGGTTTCCGCTTCCGAGCCGCGGGATGGGCGGCGGAAGGCGGGAGAAGGCGAAGCCGATCGACCTGTGGCTGAAGGTTCATCCGGCCGGGCATGCGTGATGACCGGCCAGATGCCGGAGTAGGGATTGAAAACACGAAAAAAATGGCAGGACTGACAAGCCCTGCCTTTTGCGGTTGCACTTGGAATCCTGCTTACGGTTTCATCTTCCTGCGGAATCCAGCCAGTCCCATCAGGCTGAGACCAAACAGCAGCATGGTGGACGGTTCGGGAACAGATGAGCGATCCCCGTAAAGCCGAAAAGCCATGTCGCCTACGGATGTGTCAGTAAAATGGGAGAAGGTGTCATTCCAATTGAATTGCGCCATCATGCTGTCGCCGCCTGATACGTTCAATAACCCTGTCTGTGTAAGCGTTGTGTAATCACCAGCCATGCCGATCCAGTAGATTGTGCCGGCAAGCATGGTGAAGTCGGAAAAATCGGCGTGCTTCCGGGTGTTGCCGGAGACCGCGCCGTCCGAATCGATCGCCGCGATGGTCGTGGAGAACCGGCCCAGAACGCTGCCGGGTTGTCCTGAAGCGTCTTGCCAGATCGTCACAACAACAGCCTGTCCGACAGATCCAAAACTACTGCTATTGTAAATATCGATTCCATTCACGGCTACATTGTAACCGAACTGCACCGCTTCCGCAAAGTGCTGACCGGGATTGTCATTTGACCAGTTGTCGCTGGTAACCGAACCTCCTGTCGTCTGCGGACTCCAATCCCAGACGATGGTGGACGCCTCCGCGGCGCCGGTGACAAGAACGGCCAGAATGAATGCCAGGAACGCGATTTTCATCTTGCAGAGATCGAATCGTTTATCTGTCATCACTTCCCCCTTGCTTCCTTCTTTATTTGGTGCTCCAATTTGCAAAATCTATGCTCGATTGCAACATATCGATATGTAAATCTTTATGCTTGGTGAATGCCGTGGAAATCAGGCAGTTGTAATTTTTTTCGACACCTCGGAGGTCCTTTTCAGGCCGATGGTTATAAAAAATGTTTTATTCCAATAATTTATGTACTCTGCAGCTGTAAAGAATTTTGACGGATTCATGATTCCCGCAATGATTATAATATATTGTCACCCCCATATGGATGACGTGGATAAGCGGCGCGTCACGGGTCGGCAGCAACCTGTGAGTGCGCTGGTCGAACCGGATATCGGCATTGAAGATGCCGGTGAAAAATGGGTCGAAGCGGTGCAGGTTTTCGCGTCTTAGCTGCTCGGTTTTTTCCGTCTGGCTGCGAATCGCGGATTGATTCCTTCACGTTTTTTCGGTCACAAACCGCACCCCGGGATCGTCTAACAGGAAAAAGGTGAAGCGGATGCAGGTGAAAGCACACATAGCAGAGGCAGCAATCGAGGATCTGGTCGAACGGGCCGGCAAGGGAAACCGGGAGGTCCTCGAAGAAATCGTCCGGCGGATCCAGGACCGGGTTTACGGGCTGGCGATCCGGATGCTCTACGTCCCCGCCGACGCGGAAGACGCCACACAGGAGATCCTCGTCAAGGTCATCACCCGCTTGAGCACATTCAAAGGGGAGAGCCGCTTTGAGACCTGGGTCTACCGCATCGCCTCCAATCACCTGCTGAGCGAGTGCAGGGGGCGGGCCGAGCGCTGGCGCATGACCTTCGACGTCTGCCGGCAGGCCATCGAGGAATCGGAGCCGGCGGGCGTGTCCGACCCGGCCATGGGGGCCGAGCAGAGCCTGATCTGCGAGGAGATGAAACGGTCCTGCGTCCATTACCTCCTCCTATGCCTCAGCCGGGAGCTCCGCCTGGCCTTCATCCTCGGCGAGATCATCGGTGTCAGCAAAACCGAGGGAGCCTCCATTCTGGGGCTGACGCCGGCGGCATACCGCCAGCGGATCTCCCGAGCAAAAAGACTGGTCCTCGGTTTCCTGGCCCGGCAGTGCGGCCTGGCCGATGCGGAAAATCCCTGCCGGTGCGAAACGCTGGCCGCATGGCACATGCAGAAGGGTTACCTCGATCCGGAAAAACTGCTCTTTGCCACCCACTCCTGCCTTCCCCGTCGGGACAGCGGGGAGAAAGGGCTTGTGAGGGAAATGGGCCAGATGGCCGGGGCCGCCCGGATCATCCGGAATCATCCGGACTACGCTGCCCCGGGTGCCTTCGTGGAGTCCATGAAGCGGATGATCGAATCCAACCGGTTTCGACTGCTGGAGCATTCGTAGGCGGCCGCGTTCGAGAACGGTCCGGCAAACATAAACAGGGAGGTTTTTTCATGTCGCTGACGGAAGAGATCAGGAGCTACGCCCTGGATCTCGGATACAGCCTTGTGGGGATCACGACGGCGGAGCCGTTCCCCCTTTATGTCCGGGCCCTGGATGAGCGTCTGCCCGACTACGACTGGGCGGCCGACAGCGGCCTTCGGCTGCGGCGCGCGGCCCGTCCCGAGGACCGCCTGCCCGGGGCGCGGTCCATCGTCGTCGCGGTGTACGACTATTTCCGGGAGCGCTTCCCGGAGAACCTGACGGGCAAGGTCGGCCGCCTCTACCAGTCACGCTCGTACATCGAGCCGCCGACGCGCCTGGGAGGCGCCCGGGTGGCGCTCATGCGCCGGTTCCTGGAGTCGAAGGGGATGCAGGTCGGGCGCTGGCACACGATCTCTTCCGGCGTTCCCGACCGCCTCGCCGCCGTCCGGGCCGGGCTCGGTACGATCGGCCGCAACACCTTCTTCTGCGCTCCGGGCATCGGAACCTTCGTGATCATCCACACCTTCATCGTGGACGCCGAGCTCGAATATGATTCGCCGACCGATGGGACACACTGCCCGCCCGACTGCCGGCTGTGCATCGAGGCCTGCCCGACGGGGGCCATCGTCGCCGATTATCGCCTGAATCCCAGTCGTTGCCTCACCTTCAGCCATGTCGTCAACGTCCACGGCTTCAAGAACACCTCCCCGTACATCGATCCGGAGATCCGGCTGAAGATGGGAAGCTGGATCCACGGCTGCGACCTGTGCCAGGATGCCTGCCCGCGCAACCGGGAAAAGCTCCGCGCAAAACTGCCGGAGAACGCCTTTCTGGAGGAGGTGGCAAGGCACTTCAGCCTGACGGGACTTCTCGATATGGACGCGGAGTTCGAGCGAAAGGCCGTTGTGCCTCTCCTCTACACCTACATGCGGGACCGCCGGTTCTTCCAGCGGAACGCCGCCGTTGCGCTTGGAAACAGCGGCGATTCGGAGATGGTGCCTTATCTGGCGAAGGCCCTGGAGGATCCGGAGGAACTGGTGCGGGCGCATGCGGCCTGGGCGCTCGGCAGGCTGGGTGGCAAGGAAGCCCGGCATGCCCTTCATGCGGCCCTGCAGCGCGAGAACGGTGGCCGGGCTTCTGAAGAGATCCGCTCGGCCCTGGAATCGGCCTGAGGGCCCTGAGCGGGACGCGGGGAGCATCCGGGTGTTGTCGGGTTGCGAAGGGGGCTCCACCGCCGTATTCCCACACGGTGGAGTGCCCTTGCTATAGAGCGGGTCCTCTCGTGACCGTCATATGGTCAGGTTGTGGCTCTGGAACGTTTCCCAGGGAGTGTCGTCCTTATATTCCCCGCTCTTTTTCGCGATGCCCAGTTTTTTCATCCGGCTCCTCAGGGTGTTGGGGTTTACCTTCAGTCGCCGGGCCGCGCCGTCGGGTCCGTAAATTTTCCCTTTCGTCAGGCTCAGGGCATCCTGGATGTGCCTGGACATCGCTTCGTCGAGCGTCAGGATCGTGTTTCTCCCCTCCGTTGGCCTCCATGTATCCTGCGGATGCTTCGGCCATCCGAACGGCTCGAAGGTCAGTGCGTGATTCCCGTTGGGTGTCCTGCTTCGGATCAGCTCGCGTTCCACGAGATTCTCGAGTTCCCGGACGTTGCCCGGCCAGTGATAGTTCATGAGTCGTTCCATCACGGCAGGAGACAGGGGCGGCGGAGTGTGAATCTTCAGCTCCCTGGATTTTTCCCGGATGAAGTGATCGAGCAGCCCGGGAATATCATCCCGCCGGTGCCGCAGGGGGGGAATCATGACGGGAAAGATGTTGAGCCGGAACCACAGGTCTTCCCGGAATCTCCCGATGCGGACCATCTCTTCCAGGTTTCTGTGGGTGGCGGCAATGATGCGGATGTCGACGGAGATCGTCTCCGCGCCGCCAACCCGCTCGATCTGACGGTTCTGCAGGACCCGAAGCAGCCTTACCTGGGCCGACGGGGGAAGCTCGGCAACCTCGTCGAGAAAGATGCTCCCCCGGTCGGCCCGTTCGAAACGGCCTTTCTTCTGGGCGATGGCGCCGGTAAACGCGCCACGCTCGTGTCCGAAAAGCTCGCTGTCCATCAGGCTCTCCGGGATGGCTCCGCAGTTTACCGTAACAAAAGGCTTATCCTTCCGTGGAGACGTGTAATGAATGGCATTGGCGACCACCTCCTTGCCGACGCCGGTCTCTCCCAGAAGCAGGACGGGGCTGTTGAGGGATGCCACCTTCTTCACCATCTCCATCACTTCCTTGAGGCCGCCGTCGGCGCCGACGATTTCGTCTTCCGTCGTGTATCGCAACTCCCGGGTCAGGTTCCGGTTCTCCGCATCTACCATGTCCTTGAGCCTCATCACTTCCCGGTAGCGCAGCGCGTTCGAGACGGCGATGTTGAAGGGCTCCCGGAGCTGGGAGACGAGGGCCGCGTGCTCTTCCAGGAACAATCCTTTCCCCTCGGCCAGGAAGACGACGGATCCCAGGAATTTCCCTTCGATGACCAGGCTCATGTACATGATCGACGTCTTTGACAGGTCGATGCTGCCGGCAAGCGCCCAGGCCGCCGGATGCAGCTCCGCCCGCTCCAGGATCTTGATCTCGTTCCAGGCGCCGGCGTCCCGGTTGATCCGGTCGATGGCCTCCTCCGAAAGGGGTTTCGACGGGAAGGGCTGCTTGATGCCATCCAGGTCCACCATGGCGATATTGTGGATCAGGTGCGTGTTCGGATCGGAGATGGTGAGCAGCATTTCCCAGGCGGGAATATAGTGGTGAAGGTAGGCAAGACAGTTGAACATCGCTTTCTCGATGTCGAGGCTGCTGCACAGCCGCACGGTCGCCTCCCGGAAAAAATCCCGGCCTCCTTTTCTCATGGTGTCCCCCCCTGAATCTTATCGAACGACCATCAAAAAACGCAAATTTATACCAAAAATGACGATATATCACAATTATCAGCGCGATATTTCGTCTTATTCCATCATCGATTGGCATCCAGTTGATATTGCAGGGTGTTAAGAATGGCATGGTTTCGGCTTATCATTTTTTTCGGATGTATATATCTGTCTCGCCACGCCGTCCGTACGGCTGGCTCCTCACGATTTAAAAACAGGAAAGACAATTCGACGGGGAAGGGGGGATGTCCAGGGGAGGAATCTCGCGGCGGTTTCTCAGGTTTGCATGCAGGAATAATTCTTATAACGAGTGAAAAGGAGGAAGGTTTTATGGCACACGAGCATACGTTTGCGTCTCCCGGGCCGGGCGGGCTGGCGGCCCTTGCCGTTGCGTGTTTCGGTTTCGGGGCGGTATTTCTGGGCAAGGTGGATATTTCCGGATTTCCCCTGCTGGCCGCCTGGCTGGTCGGCGGTTGCCTCGTTCAATACACCACCGCGGTGATGGAGTTGAAGGACCACAATATCGTCGGCGGCAACGTGTTTCTTTTCTTCTCGGCATTCTTCATGCTGGCGGCGGCGCTCAGCGTTTTCTCGAAATGGTATCTCGTCAGCTTCGTTTTCGGGCCCAAGGCGGCCAAGGACGCCATGGATGCAGCCATGGCGGCGGCCGGCGTGGCGGATGTGAAAATGCTCACCCCGGAGCAGCTTGCGGCAGCTAAGGCCGGGATCGGCAAGGCTGTCGGCGCCATGATGGGAAAGGCGGTCCATGTCGAGGGATGGATGTGGATGGCGGGAGCGGGCTTCCTGACCGCGGTAACGCCGGCCTACGCCAAGAGCAATGCATTTCTTTTCATCCTTGTTCTCCTGGTCGACGTCTCCCTGTGGTGCATCGTCGGTCTCGACACCGGATGGTTTGGAACGCCTGCGACGGTCAAGCCCATCGTGGGATGGTGCCTGATCATCGCCGGGTGGATCGGCATTTACATGGCCGGGGCGGTCGTGTGCAACACCACCTACGGCAAGTCCGTGTTCTTTGTGCCCAAGCCCCTGGTGAAGTAGACGCGGGAGCAGGGGTTTCACGGACAAAATCGATTTTCACAAACAGGCATGAATGATCCCCGGGGACAATGCACATCCCAGGGCCGTCTGAGACCGGGGGTGCGCCACCCCCGGTCTCCTCCTTCCCTTTCCGCAGGTTGGTCCGCCTTTACTTGCCTGAACCGGCCGTCACAGTCTTTCACGCAGCATTTCGAACCGTTCCTGATCCAGGAACCCCTCAGCCCGGCTTCTTTCCCCTGGGCATGCTTCTCCAAATGCGGCTTTCCCTGGCTCCCGCAGCATCCCGGTACACTCTCCGTGCCGCCTGCTCACGGCAGGCCCCTTTGTCGGCCCATCTCCGGTATCCCGAAACGAACGGCACTGAACGCCGGATCGCGATCCGATGGATGGTTTCATAAGGGAAAACAGGCACATTCGGCATGACCGGACGGGATCCCGGAAAAAGGATTGACAGAAAATTTTTTCCGGCTTAGATTGAAGTATCACTTCAATGTTTACTTGAGGCGCATGAACGTAAAAATCGGCGACATCTCGAAGCAGAGCGGGGTTCCCGCCTCCACCATCCGCTATTATGTCCGGGAGGGGCTGCTCCCGGCTCCCGTAAAGATCAACAAGAAGATGTCCCATTATGACGACGCCTGTGTCGAACGGCTGAAGGTTATTCAATACTTTCAGGAGCGTCGCTACTTTCCCCTGTATCTCATCAAGAACATCCTGCGCAGGATGGACGAGGGCCTGAGCTTGCAGGAGGCCGAGGCCGTCGAAAACGCCGTCTTCAAGCCCGAGGAGAGCGACCGGAACCTGGTGGACCGGGGGACCGTTCTGGCCGAATCGGGGCTGACCGATGCGGAAATGCGGCAGGCGGAGGAGATCGGGATTCTGGTTCCCTTTGCCGTCGAGGGGGGGAAGCCCCTTTACGATGACGACGACGTCCGCTTCTGCAGGGACGTCCTGAAGAGGATTGTCGATTTCGGACTGGATCTGCAGTCGCTTGCCTTTTACGTGGATCTGGGCAGGTCCATCGTGACCAGGGAGATGGGTCTCCGCCGGCAAATCGTCTCCGGCAAGGCCGCCCGGGAAAACATCCGGATCACCGTGGAGCTCTCCAGGGTGGGCGATTTCCTGCGCGACTACGTCATGCGAAGGCTCTTCCGGCAGCAGGTCCAGGAGAATATTCAGAAAAGCCTCACCAAGCCCGAAAGCGGAAAAACAGGACGCCGCAAAACAAATCAAAAACAGGAGGTGTAGGATGTTCAAGACAGCGATTACGGAGATGTTCGGGGTGAAGTATCCGATTATCTGCGGGGCAATGATGTGGCTCTGCAAACCGAAGTTCTGCGCCGCTATTTCCAATGCCGGCGGCTTGGGGAACCTGACGGCGGGCAACTACGACACGGATGCGGATTTTCGGGACGCCATCCGGGAGACGCGGAAGCTGACGGACAAGCCGTTCATGGTTAACATCACCATGCTGCCCTCGGTGCGGATCACCGCCGACCACCACAAGATGTACATCCGCGTCTGCGCGGAGGAGAAGGTGGACGGCATCGAATTTTCCGGGACGCCCGCCGACAAGGCCGCGGGCATGGAATACATCGAGATGCTGAAGAAGGCCGGCGTGAAGATCTTCCACAAGGTCGGCTCCGTCCGCCACGCCGTCCACGCGGAAAAGGTCGGCTACGACGGGATCTATGCGGCCGGCATCGAAGAGGGAGGCCATCCCCTGAGCGACGACGTGACAACGATGGTCCTGACGCCCCGCATTGCGGAGAGCGTGAAGATCCCCGTCGTGACGGTGGGCGGAATCGCCGACGGGCGGGGCCTTGCCGCGGCGCTGGCCCTCGGGGCCTCCGGAGTGATGATGGCGAGCCGCTTTGTGGCGACGAAGGAGTGTGAGGTCCACGAGAACATCAAGCAGGAGTTGGTCCGTCGCCAGGAATACGAGACGGTTATCTACGGGAAATCCATCGGGCTCCAGGGCCGGGGGCTGAACACCAAGATCCTCCAGGAAGTGCTTGCCATCGAGGAGCGGGGCGGCGCCTTCGACGAGTTGATTCCGCTCTTGGCGGGCCAGAAGGTGAAGGAGGCCTGGGAGACGGGCAAGGTCGATTACGCCCCCCTCATGGTCGGCCAGTCCATCGGCCTGATCAAGGATATCCCCACCTGTGCCGAGCTCCTGGACGGCATGGCGAAGCAGGCCTGTGAATGCGCCCGGAAGGCCCTCGCGAGCTGTGGTTGAGAGGTGTTCCCGATGAAGTGGAAATGACCGGGAAGACCCCTGAAAGCGGGATTCGAGGAGCCTACCGGTGTTGAAGGCCGCCCGGGTCGAGTGACCGGCGGCCGGATCGGCAAGGAGGTTTCAGCAGCATGGTTCAGCAGGAGCAGATCGACAGCCTCGTCGTGCTCTGGGAGAAGGCCGCCTCGCGGCATGCCGACCGTCCCTATATCGGGACCCGGAATCCCTCCGGCACGTATGACTGGGTGACATTCAGGGAAGTGGACGCGCGGATCCGCAATCTGCGCAGCGGTCTCAGCAGCATCGGCGTCAAGAGGGGCGACGCCGTCGGAATCATCGCCAACAACCGCCTCGAATGGGTCATCGCAGCCTTCGCCACCTACAGCCTCGGCGCGCGCTACGTGACCATGTACGAGTCGGAACTGATCCAGACGTGCCGTTACATCATCAACGATGCGTCCGTGAAGGCCCTGTTCGTCTCCAAGCCGGAGATTCTCGCGAAGGTGAAGGACTTCCCGAAGGAAATCCCGAGCCTGGAGTGCATCATCCTCATCGAGGGGCAGGGAAAGGGCTCCATGGAGGAGCTGGAGCGGATCGGCGCTAAGAGCCCCGTGGAGGCGGTCCATCCCGAGCGGGACGAGATCGCCGGCCTCATCTACACGTCGGGGACGACGGGAGACCCCAAGGGGGTCCTCATTTCCCACTGGAATTTCTGCAGCAACGTCATGGCCTGCCGGGACCGGTACCCCCACCTGTCCGGCAGTGACCGCTGCATCAACATCCTTCCCTGGGCCCACTCCTACGCCCAGACCGTCGAGCTTTACGTCTTCACCATCAACGGGGGATCCATCGGCATCATGGGGAGCACGGCGACGATCGTCCAGGACATGGCCCAGGTCCGGCCGACCTTCGTCGTGGCGGTGCCCCGGGTCTTCAACAAGATTTTCGAGAATCTCCACGCGGCCATGAACGAAAAGGGCGGGCTCGCGAAGGCCCTTTTCCACGCGGGGCTGAAAAGCGCCAACGCCCGCCGCAACGGCGGGCCCGGGATCATGGATGGGATCGTCTATGCCCTGGCCGACCGGATCGTCTTCCGGAAGATCCGGGACCGTTTCGGCGGTCGCCTGCGGGAGGCCCTGACCGGGGCCGCGGCGATCAGCCCGGAGATTTCTTACTTTTTTGACGACATCGGCATCAACCTCTACGAATCCTACGGTATGACGGAACTGTCGCCGGGCATCACGGCCAATTCCCCGACGGCCAACAAAAAGGGCAGCGTGGGGCGCCCCCTCATGGGCGTCCGGGTCGTCATCGACCCGTCCGTTGTCGAGGAGGGCGCCCGGGACGGGGAGATTGTCGTCTACGGGCCGAACGTCATGCGGGGATACCACAACAAGCCGGAATTGACGAAGGCGGCGATGACGCCCGACGGCGGCATCCGGACGGGCGACCGGGGCCGTCTCGACGAGGACGGCTACCTCTACATCACAGGAAGGATCAAGGAGCAGTTCAAGCTGGAGAATGCCAAGTTCGTCTTCCCCGCCGCCATGGAGGAGGACATCACCCTGAACCCGCTCATCCAGAACGCCCTGATCTACGGGGACAACCGGCCGTACACCGTCTGCCTGGTGGTGCCCGATCCGGCCGCCCTGAAGAAATACGCGGATGCGCACAACCTGGCCGGCGATCCCGGGGAGCTTTCCAGGAGCAGGGCCGTGCAGGAAATGATCGGGAAAGAGATAAGCCGATCCCTGGCGGGGAAATACGGCGGTTATGAAATCCCGAAGAAATTCGTCTTT
>CAZXMK010000017.1:2406-22309 GCA_964641935.1 uncultured Syntrophaceae bacterium | reverse complement strand
CGGACATCGAATCGAAACGGTTCGACACCCGCTTTTTCCTGGCCTGGCTGCCGGACTGCCAGGTGCCGGTGCACGACAACGGGGAACTCGTGGAATCGAGATGGCTCATGCCTGGGGAAGCCCTGGAGCTTCACGAGCAAAGGGAAATCGTCCTCATGCCGCCCACCCTGAAAAGCATGGAAGATCTGAATGCCTGGCGGACCGCCGACGAACTCTTCGCGGCGGCCAGGCAGCACGAGATCTGCACCATTCTTCCCCAGCCGTTTACCGCTGAGGGAGGTTTCGGCGTCAAGCTGCCCCACGACAGCGAGTACACCATTCCGGGCTACAAGCAGCCCCACCGGCCCGGCGAGTCGTCCCGGATCGTCGTGCACGAGGGCATCTGGAAGACCGAGTGCGTCTGAAGGCCTTTCCCGCAGATCCGAGGATGCCCGTCCGGGCGTTCCGCACGGCTCCTTATCCCTATGCGGGCACGATGGAGCCGTCTGAAAAAGACACAACCCGGTCGGCCACCCGCTCGACCTGTTCGAGGTAGTGGGAGACCACCAGGACCGTGTAGCGCCTCTTGAGCTCCAGGAGCAGATCTTCGATGACTTCCTTGGCCGTCCGGTCCAGCGACGAGGTGGGCTCGTCCATCAGCAGGACCTCCGGCTCGAGGACGAGCGACCGGGCGATGCAGAGACGCTGCTGCTGACCCCCGGAAAGCTTGCGGGCGTCGTCGTTCAGCCGGTGCTTCACCTCGTCCCACAGGTAGGCCATCTCCAGCGCCTCCCGTGCCTTCGCGCGCATTGCCTCCCGGTTCCTGTTTCCCGCCAGCTTGAGGGGAAACGTGACGTTCCGGAGGATGCTCATGGGCAGGGGATTCGGGGTCTGAAAGACCATGGCCACGCGGCGGCGCAGGTCCGTCACGGAGACGTCCCGCCGGTGGATGTCGGTCCAGGCGCCGCGAAGATGGATTTCCACCCGGCCGGTCAGGCGGGCGTCTGGATAGCTCTCCCACAGCCGGTTCAGGGTGATGAGGAAGGTGGATTTGCCGGCACCGGAAGGGCCCACGAGGGCGGTGACGGCGTTCTTCTCGAAGCGAACGGTCAGATCTTTCAGGATGTGCCGGGTTCCATAGTGGAAATCGAGGTGCTCGACGTTTATTTTCATCGGTTCCGCCTTTTCACGGATCGTGTCATGGGCGATAGAAAGCCAGGTAGACCAGGCGTTTCTTGATCACGAACGCCAGCGCGAAGAGGACGAGGCACAGGAGGAGCAGAATCAGGGCCGCCCCGTATCCCCGCATCAGCTCGTCGGGATTGGAGTACTGCGAGGAGATGTAATAGATATAGAACGGAAGCGCCTCGTACGGCGACAGCAGGGATTTCGGAACGCCCGCCGTGACCACCACCCCCGTCAGCATGATCACCGCCGTGTCCTCGGCGCAGCGGCCGATGGCGAGAATGACGCCGCTTACGATTCCGGAGAGGGACTTGGGCAGAAGGACGTAGAAAAGATTCTGCAGCTTCGTGGCGCCCAGGGAGAGGGCCGTCAGGCGGACATCGGGCGAAAGGCCCTCAAGGGACGCCTGCGTTGTCCGGATGATGTAGGGAAGGACGAGAAACGCCAGGGCCAGGCTCGAGACGAGCAGGCACGGCTGGATGCTCCTGGAATAGTGCTTGTGAAGAAAAAGGGCCAGGGCGAACCCGAAGAGGCCGACCAGGATGGAGGGAATGCCCGCGAGGATGTCGAAGACCAGGTTGAAGAAATTTTTCACGCGGGGACGGGCGTACTCCGCCAGGTAGATGCCGGTGGTGATGCCCACGGGAACAGCCACGGCGATGGAAAAGCACACCAGAAGGAGCGTGCCGGCCACGGCGGGGAAGAGGCCGTCGAAGACGGTCTGTTCAAGGAAAATCGCCTTCAGGGGCGGGGTGTCGCCGAAGATGAGTTTCAGGTTGACGGTCCCGGCTCCCTGGTAGACGACATACGCCAGCAGGGAGAATACGGCGGCGAACAGGATCATCCCCGAGCACCAGGAATACAAGATGGCCAGTCTTTCCCCCGTTCGAGTCATGTCGCAATGTCCTTTTCCGAAAAGGTCAGATGCCGGACGGCGACGATGATGACCGTGATGAAGAGATAGAGCACCAGGCCGCAGGCGAAGATGGACCGGAACTCGGGGCTCTCGTAGTCGGCGGCGATCACCAGGGCGATGTGGGCCGTCAGCGTGCGCACGGAGTCGAGCAGGGACCCCGGCACCTGGGCGGCGTTTCCCGCAAGCATCAGGGAGATGAGCGTGTCGCCGGCCGCGCGGCCGAAGGCCAGGATGACCCCGACCAGGATCCCTTTCTTCGCGGAGGGGAGAACCACGTACAGCAGCTTCTGCGCGGGATCCGCCCCGACGGAGTCCGCGGCCAGGAGGTAGGCTCCGGGAACCCGGTCGAAGCCGTCGCAGAAGAAGAGGATCATCGTCGGCGAGATCAGGATGCCCAGCATCATCGCCCCCGTCAGGAGGCACATTCCCGAGCCGGTCTGAAAGAATTCCCGGACGAGCGGCACCAGCAGGAAGATGCCGACGAAGCCGTAAATGACCGTGGGAATGCCCGTCATCAGCTGGACCATCCGCCGGAAGAAGACGTTCGACGAGCTCCGGCCGGTCAGGTGAATCAGGCATGCGCACCCGAGGCTGAGGGGGAAGGCGAACAGCAGGCTCAGGCAGGAGATCCCCACGGTCGTCACGAGCATGGGGTAGATGCCGAAGACGCCCTGCCGCGGAATCCAGGGTTGGGTCAGCAGGCTGAAGACGCCGCCGCTTTTCAGCAGCGGGAAGGCCATGACCGCCATGAAGCCGAGGATGAGCAGGGTCGCGGAGGCGCTGATGAAAGCGGAGAAGGCGAACGCCCTCTCCGCCAGGGTTTCCTTCCAGCCGCTCATGGATACGGGATGAAACCGTGCTTCTGGATCAGTTTCTGGCCTTCCGGCGTGTAGAGGTAGTCGATGAACTTTTTCGTCAGGCCGCCGGCCTGGCCCTTGGTGTTGCTGTAAAGACCCCTCGCGACGGTGTACCGGCCCTGCTTGACGGTCTGGATGGTCGGAGTCACGCCGTCGAGTGAAACGGGAGCCACGGTGCGGTCGATGTGGCCGACCGACACGTACCCGATGCCGTAAGGATCCTGCGATATCGCCGATTTCATGGCCCCGTTGGAGACCACGACGTTGGCGCCGGGTGCGATTTTTCCCTTGTTCAGGGCGTTCTCCCAGAAAACCTCCCGGGTTCCGCTCGCTTCGTCGCGCGTGTAGAGGTTGATCGGCCGGTCATCGCCTCCCACGGCCTTCCAGCTTGAGATTTTTCCCGAGAAGATGTCCGCAACCTGGGACTTGCTCAGGGCCCTGACCCGATTCTTCGGGTTGACGACCACGCCCACGCCGTCGACGGCCCACTGGTGCATCTGGAGCTGGTAGCGGGCAATCTCGTCGTCCTTCGGTTTGCGGCCGCTGTTCCCGATGTTGACCAGACCTTCGCCCACCTGCTTGATGCCCACCCCGGAGCCTCCGGCGGCGATGCTGATCTGGATTCCCGGATAGGCGCTCATGATCCTCTGGGCCGCCTCTTTCATCACGGGAATGTGGGCCGTTCCCCCGGATATCTTCAGGGTTCCCTTTTCCCCTTTGAAGGCGTCGAGCTCTCCCGAAAGGACGGGTGCGGACAGGAGAAAGATGGAACAGATCACCGCAAAACAGATCGCCATGCTTTTTTTCATGCTTGATTCCTCCTCGATTCGTCGTTTGAAATGTTGCGTCCGGCGGTTCGTGCGTCCCTATATATAGAGATAATTTATAAGTCAAATTAGTAGTATGCATAACACGGGGCGAATTATGCCATTTGGTAATAGGAACATATCCGAGGGAGCGACACCGGCGTCGTCCCCGGAGGCCGCAGGGTATCCTGTGCCGCGGAATGGCAGGAGCAGCGCAGATCATGCCGCCGTGCGGACACCATGAAATAAGAATTTGGCAGAAAGTATGTAACCATATATGCGGTTACAAAAGCGAGGCGCCATGCTCAGGAAAACGGACAAACGGTACAGTCGTTTCCGGTTCGACGCCGGCAGCGTGTCGCTCAATTTCGTGGCGACGGTCCGGCACCGCGGTTTGCAGCCGCGGGATCTTCTGCCGTCTCCCGAGGCGCTGTCCAGGTGGCTGGCGATGGCCGGTCTGGCCAGGACGCCGCTGCACTGCTCCGCGGAAGATCACCGGGAGGCCCTTGTGCTTCGCGAGGCTGTTCACGACACGATCAGCACCGTCATCCTGTGCCGGGTGCCGGCCGATGAGGACATTGACCGGATCAACCGGGCGGCCCGGTTTCCGATCCTGGTGCCCCAGCTTGGCAGGGGGGCGGACGGGGTTTCCTGGGATGCCCCCGACCTGGAGAAGGCGTGCCTGGGAATCATTGCCCGGGATGCGATCGCTCTGGTGGGGGAGGGGAGGAGGGAGCGTCTCAAGCTCTGCTCCAGTGCAAGCTGCCGGATGATCTACCTGGACACGTCCCCGGGGAATCGTCGCCGGTGGTGTGCCATGGCGCTCTGCGGCAACCGGACGAAGGTGGCGGAACACAGGAGGCGCCGTCGGGATGGGGGCCGACGGGAAGCCGAAGATGAACCGTCCGGACAGGATTCCTGATCCGGATCAACCGAAGAGAGGAGGTCTCTACCATGTGCCAGCAGTCGTTTTTTGCCGGTGTGAAGGCGTGTGTGTTCGATGCCTACGGAACCCTGTTCGATTTCAATTCGGCCGCCGGCAGGCACCGCGATCGCCTCGGGGGCGCCGCCGACAGGGTGTCCGCCCTCTGGAGAACCAAGCAACTGGAATATACGTGGCTGCGAAGCCTGATGGGCAGGCATGCGGACTTCTGGCAGGTCACCGGGGACGCCCTGGATTATGCCCTAGACGCCTGCGGCATTGTTGACCGGGACCTGAGGGAGGCAGTCGTCGGCACCTACCTGGAGCTGGACTGCTACCCCGACGTCAAGCCGGCCCTGGCTGCGCTGAAAGCCGGCGGCTGGAAGCTCGCCATCCTGTCCAACGGAACGCCGGACATGCTGTCGGCGGCCGTGAAGAGCAACGGACTCGACGAACTGGTCGATCCCGTTCTGTCCGTCGAGGAGGTCGGCGTCTACAAGCCGGATCCGCGGGTCTACGGGCTGGCCGCCGACCGCCTGGGCCTCCCGGCCGGGCAGATCGTCTTCCTGTCGGCGAATTCCTGGGATGCGGTGGGGGCGGCGAACGCCGGCCTGCGGGTGGCCTGGGTCAACCGGTTCAGCCAGCGCCGGGAGCGCCTCCCTGCCCAGCCGGACATGGAGATCGGCTCCCTGGCCTACCTGTTGCCGCTGTTGGGTTGTGAGGAACAATAAAGCGGGTTGCGTCGGAACGGAATCACATCTCTTTGATTTCAGATACCAGCCTGTCAAACTGTTCCACATCGACCACGGGTGATGTGACAAAGGTGATCCCCGTCAGTTCTTTCAATGCGATGGAGGTTAAGAGCGCTTTCTCCATATCGGGGAAATCCAGCGTTAAAACAAGGTCGTGTTCCCCCAGTACGGCATACATGGAGATGACTTTTCCGCTGTTCTTATTGATAATTCTGATGGCCTTTTTCGTGCGTTCCGGTGAAGCCTTCTTGATCGCATCCGTCGAATATTTCCCAAACATCATGAAAATCGGCATGTTGCAATCCCTCCTTTCTATCGACGTGGAAAGGTCTCCCACTAAAGAAGTCGTCTTCGTCACCGTCTCGTCTTTTTCAGCCCTTTTTCTTTTCCCGCTTTGCCTGTTTCTTTTCTTTTGCCGTTTTCAGTGGTTTTTTCTTCTCCGCCTTCTGTGCATCCTGTGACTTTGCCATGTCGGTATCCTCCTTGGGTTCTCGAATGACGCTGCTGACCCATGTTTCCTTCTCATGGGCCGGCAAACGTGGTTGTTTGGCAGAATTTGAATGTTTTCAATTATATCGGGGACACAAATGGCGTGTCAACGGATATGTTGTCCGTCGACCGGTGTGACTTGCGTTTGCTGAAAACCAGTATTTCCCGACGGCGCTGCTACGCGCTGATCTCGATGCCGTGTCCCCGGTCGTCGGTGAGGATCTCGAAGGCGGCCCGGTTCCGGGTGAAAAGGGTTTCCGCGGTTGTGTCTCCCTTGCGCATGACATGGAGTTCGCAGGCGGCGATCTTGGTGTTCAGGCAGTGCTTGCCGCCTCCGGGCGGGTTGTAATAGTTCAGGCCGATGAAGGCCTCCCGGGGCGCGGAGATTGTGCCTTCCAGGCGCAGGGCGTCCGTCTCCGAGCGGAAGGTCCAGATGAAATAATCGAACCTGCCTTGGGCGCGGAACATTTCAAGAAACCCGTTGAGGGCGATTTCCTCTCCCTTATGCCGGAGGACCAGCGGTGTCAGGTACGGCGTCCAGAACGGGCCGATCCGGACGCGCGCGGTGGCGATCTCCAGGAAGCTGTCGGGATGGGTGTCGAAGCCCGCCACCTGGCCCCAGGCGTACTGGTCCGTGTGTTTGCTTCCCCAGTTGTGGTTCTGGCTGCCGACCCAGTCGTTGACGGCGAATTCCCGCCCGTCCACGGCGAGCACCCCGTTGTAGACGGCCATGGGCAGCCCCACCAGGCTTTTCGCCTTTGGAAAGCCTGCCTCGTAGGAGTTGAGCGGCAGCAGGAAGAGAGGATCCATCCGCCCTGAAAACCGGAGATCCCAGGATATCCGGTGGCCGCCGGAGGCCGTGTCGCCCTTCAAACCGGCTTCGTCCAGCACGGCGTCCGCCACTCTGGCCGACAATGCCTCTTCGCTGAAGGCGCACTCGCGGAAGGGGACCTCCTTCTTGACCGCCGTATGGCTGCCCGTCTCACCATCGAACCAGACGGCCCAGAGCTCGCCGATGGCGTCCCCGGGGCGGTCCTGGGGGCTGAAGATGGTGTAACGGATCCAGAAAGCCAGGGGGCGCGTCGGGTGGTTCGCCCGCTGAAAGAAGCTCTCGTAGTGTCCCTTCCGCAGGCCCGGCCGGTAGCGGGTCCGGTTGGCGCGGCTCCGGTCCATCTCCATGGTCGATGTCCCCCTTCCGGTGAAAAAGCAAATTGGATTTCAGCCGTGTCCGGAAAAACCGGATCCTGTAATTTATAACGGGACGGTCGGAAAGCGAAATGCCCTGTATCGATAACCGGTGGGATCTATTTACGGATGATTTCGGCCAATCATGATCTCCCCTTTTTTAGAGGGGGAGGAAGGGGGGGAAGCGAAGGGAGACCGTCGTGCCGCGCCCCAGGCGGCTGTCGATGAGCATGGAGCCGCCGTGGGCGGCCACAATGTGCTTGACGATGGACAGGCCCAGGCCCGTGCCGCCCATCTCCCGCGAGCGGGTCCGGTCCACCCGGTAGAACCGCTCGCCGACCCGGTTGATTTCGCCCTCGGGGATGCCGATCCCGGTGTCGCTGATCCGGACGATGGACCAACCGGTGGCGTCGGTCTCCGCGGAAATGCCGATCTTTCCCTCCTCCGGCGTGAACTTCACGGCGTTGTCGAGAACGTTGAGAAGTGCCTGGACGAGCCGGTCCCGGTCGGCTCGCAGAGGAGACATCTCCGGCGAAATTTCCCGATTCAGGGTGAGCCGCTTCTGACGGATCCGCTCTTCCAGCATCGGCAGGATCTGGTCCAGTGCCTCGCCAAGGGGAACCTCCTCGAAGGAAAAGCGCGTCTCCCCGAGCTCGATGTTGGACAGCGTCATCAGGTCGTCCAGGAGACGGTTCAGCCGCCGGGCCTGCTCCTCGATGATCTCCAGGAATCTCAGGGCCTGCTCCGGGTCCTCCACGTCGCCGCTCCGGAGCGTCTCGACGAATCCGAGGATGGCCGTCAGGGGCGTTCGGATCTCGTGGGCCATGTTGGCGACGAAGTCGATCCGCATCTGCTCCAGCCGCTTCATCCGCGTCACGTCGTGGAAGACGAAGACCGTCTTTTCCTCCCCGGGATCTCCCTGCACCGGGTCGATGCTGACGTCCAGGACGAGGGAATGCTGTGTCCCCAGCGTCAGCTCCCCTGCCCGCGGCTCGTTCGTCTTCCGGAATTCGTCGAACAGGTTCTGCAGGTCGACGTTCCGGAATGCCTCCATCAGGGTCTTGCCGGTCACGTCGCCGTAGCGCTCCGCGATCATGGAGCGGAACGCCCGGTTGTAGCCCTCGATCCGGCCGCCCGCATCCAGGAGCATAACCCCTTCGCTCATTCCGGCGAAGGTGGCGATGAGCTTCGCCCGCTCCTCGCGGAGTTCCGCCACCTGCCCCCGCAGCTCCTCCACCAGGTGGTTGATGTTTTCCCCCAGGAGCTTCATCTCGTCGGATCCCCGGACAATCAGGTTTCCGGAGAGTTCGCCCTGCCGCAGCCGCTCGGTGAAGAGCTCCATCTCCCGGATCGGGGCCGCGAAGCGCCAGGAGAAGAAAGCCGCCAGGAGGAGTGCCGCCGCCAGGGCCATCAGGCCCGTGGCGAGCAGGGATTCCTGGAGGTTCTGAAGGGACGTGCGGACCTCCGTGAGGGGCAGGGCGAGGCGGACAAAACCGGTCCGCCCCCCGCCGGTCGTGATCGGGAAAGCCACGTAGAGCATGTCCACGCCCAGGGTCTGGCTGTAGCGGACGGCCCGCCCCTTGCCGCGCAGGCGCGCTTCCTGGATCTCCGGGCGGTCCAGGTGCGTCTGCATGATTCCATCGTGCCTCGCCGAATCCGCCAGGACCTTTCCCGAGGCGTCCACGACGGTCACCCGCGCGCCGGTGATGCGGGCCAGGTCGTCCACCTGGATGACGACCTGGGACAGCGTGCCCAGGTCGATGATGTGCGCATAGGCCGTCAGCGTCGCCTCGTTCCGCTCCAGGGAGGTCTCCCGGATCTGCCGGCTCAGCAGGGCGTAGATCATCCCGAACGTCAGCAGGACGATGACGACGTACGATGCAAGTGTGCGGAAGAACAGCCTGTTTTTCATTTTCCGTTTCGGTCCGGGCATTGGGGGATCTGGTGGCGGACGCTCTGGCCCGTCACCATGTAGATGACCATGTCGGCGACGCCCTTGGCGTGGTCGGCGATCCGCTCCAGGTTCTTGGAGATCTGCATGATCAGGAGCGCCCGGTGGATCGTCCGGGGGTCCTCCATCATGAAGGTCAGGAGCTCCCGGAAGATCTGGTCGTTCAGGCAGTCCACCGCGCTTTCCTCCTGGCGGACCTCTTCCGCCAGGGGGCAGTCTTCACGCACGAGGGCGTCCAGGCTTTTCTGGATCATCCTCCGGGTGATCTCGGCCATCCGGGGCAGGTCGATGTAGGGCTTGAGCTGGGGCTCGTCGTTGAGAATGATGGCCTTCTGGGCGATGTTGACGGCCATGTCGCCGATCCGCTCCAGGTGGCCGTTGATCTTGATGGCCGTCGTTATGAAGCGCAGGTCACGGGCGGCGGGCTGGCGGAGGGCGAGGAGGCGGATGCACTTCTCCTCCAGTTCCATGTCCAGGGCGTCGATCCGGTCGTCCTCGGCGACGACCCGGCGGGCCAGCAGGGAATCTCTCTCCAGGAGCGCCCCCATGGCCTGCTCGATGGCCTTCTCCGTGAGGGCCCCGATATAGAGCAGGCCTTCCTTGACCTCCCGGAGCTCGCGCTCGTAATGGGTGCTGGTGTGCCTCTTCTCCTCCATGGCCACGCTCCTTCTCTCAGCCGAATCGGCCGGTGATGTAGTCTTCCGTCTGCTTCACGTCGGGTTTCGTGAAGATCGTTTCCGTCGCGTTGAACTCGATCAGCTTTCCCAGGTAGAAGAACCCCGTGAAGTCCGAGACGCGGGCCGCCTGCTGCATGTTGTGCGTGACGATGATGATGGTATACGTCTTTTTCAGTTCTTCGATCAACTCCTCGATTCTCGCCGTCGAGATGGGGTCGAGGGCCGAGGTCGGCTCGTCCATGAGGAGGATGTCCGGCTTCATTGCCAGGGCCCGGGCGATGCAGAGGCGCTGCTGCTGGCCGCCGGAGAGCATCATGGCCGACTGGCCGAGGATGTCCTTCACCTCGTCCCAGAGCACCGCCTGCTTGAGGCTGTGCTCCACCAGGGCCTCCAGATCCCCCTTGCCGCTGACCCCAGCCAGGCGGGGACCGTAGGTGATGTTGTTGAAGATCGATTTCGGGAAGGGGTTCGGCTTCTGGAAGACCATGCCGATCCGGCGGCGGACCTCCACGGGGTCCACGTCGGGGTCGTAGATATTCCGGCCCTCGAAGAGGATCCGACCCTCCACCCGGGACCCGTCGATGAGGTCGTTCATCCGGTTGAGGAGCCGGAGCAGCGTGGACTTCCCGCATCCGGAGGGGCCGATGAGGGCCGTCACCCGGTTCGTTTCGAAGGCCATGCTGACGTCCGTCAGGGCCTTGAATGACCCGTAGTAGAAGTTTATGTCCTCCGCCCGGATGATGATCCGGTCTTCCTGATTCACCATTTCTTTCTCCTGCGGATGGCCGCCCGGATCAGGATGGCCACGAGGTCGATCCCGAGGACGAGGAGGATGAGCACAAGCACGGTTCCGTACTGGAGCGGCCGCGTCTCCTCGATGTGGGTTCCCGCCGTCGCCAGCACGTAGATGTGGTAGGGAAGCGCCATGACCTCGTCGAAGATCGAGGAGGGCAGCCTGGCGGTAAAGAAGG
Source organism: uncultured Syntrophaceae bacterium (assembly GCA_964641935.1). Classification (GTDB taxonomy): domain Bacteria; phylum Desulfobacterota; class Syntrophia; order Syntrophales; family PHBD01; genus PHBD01. The sequence goes on along the minus strand of CAZXMK010000017.1, from coordinate 11,619 downwards.
CCGCCGCCGTGAACATGATGGGTGCCGTCTCGCCGGCCGCCCGGCCGAGGCCGAGGATGGACCCCGTCAGGATGCCCGGCAGGGCCGACGGCAGGACGATGCGCCAGATGGTCTGCCACTTCGACACGCCCAGGGCCAGCGACGCCTCCCGGAACGTCTGGGGGACCGATTTGAGGGCCTCCTCCGAGGCGCCGATGATCGTCGGCAGGATCAGGAACCCCAGGGTCAGCGATCCCGCCAGGATGGAGGACCCGAACTTGAGGGAGACCACGAAGAGGCCGAGGCCGAAAAGGCCGAAGACGACCGACGGCACTCCCGCCAGGCAGTTGATGCCGATGCGGATGATCCGGATGACCGGTCCCTGCTTCGCGTATTCCGTCAGGTACACTGCCGAGACGATCCCCAGCGGAAGCCCCACCAGGATGGCGCCGACGGTGAGGTAGAAGGTCCCGACGATGGCCGGCATGATCCCGCCCTTTGTCATGGCGTCCCGGGGCGGCTGGGTGATGAACTCCCAGCTCAGCGCCCCGATCCCGTGAACCACGATGTAGGCCAGGATGCCGCACAGAGCGAGGGCGAGGACGAAGGCCGACAGGCGCACGAGCCCGAAAAAGGCGTGCTGCTTGACGTATCGATACCGGAGGGAGGACGTGGTCATAGCGTTCCCGATCCGACCTCCTTGAATTTGTTGGATATGTAATCCGCCACCAGGTTGAAGGCCAGGGTGATGAAGAAGAGCACGATGCCCGTGGCGAACAGGGCCTGGTAGTGGGCGCTCCGGAACGGCGCCTCGCCCATCTCCGCGGCGATGCTGGCGGGCATGGGCCGGACCGAGTCGAAGAGGCTCTCCGGAACGGCGGCGGCACCGCCGGCGACCATCAGCACCACCATGGTCTCCCCGATGGCACGGGACATCCCGAGAATGACCGCCGTTGAGATCCCCGAAAGGGCCGACGGGATGACCACCCGGAGGATGGTCTCGTGGGTCGTCGCCCCGAGGGCGTAGGACGCCTCCTTGTATTCCCGGGGGACGGCGTACAGGGCGTCCTCGGAGATGCTGGCGATGGTGGGGACCGCCATCAGGGCGAGGATCATGGAGGCATTGATGATGTTGAGCCCCGTGGGCAGGTCGAAGGTATCCTGGAGCCAGGGGGCCACCACGACCATGCCGAAGAATCCCAGCACTACCGAGGGCAGCCCCGCCAGGAGCTCTATGATGGACTTGAAGACGTCCTTGACGAGGCCGGGCGCCACCTCGGCGATGTATACGGCCGTCAGGACCCCCACGGGAATGGCGATGATCGTCGCCAGGACCGTCACGATGACGGACCCCACGATGAGCGGCCAGATCCCGAAAGAGGGCGGATCGTACGTCGGATACCACTCCATTCCAAAGAGGAAGTCCTTCACGGATACCTGCTTGAAGAGGGGCAGTCCCTCCCGGAATAGGGACACGACAATCAGTCCCAGGATCAGGATCGATATGAGGGCAAAGGAAAAGAAGACCGCCCGGATGGCGGCCTCCTTCTGTTTCCGGTTCATCGTTTCATTCCTGCGTTACTTTTTTTTGCCCTTCGCTGCCGGAGCAGCTCCCTGGATCGGCACGAAACCCTCGGCGGCGACAATCTTCTGGCCCGCCGGGCTCTTGACGAAGTCGATGAACTTTCCCGTTTCGCCTGCAGGCGTACCGCCCGTGTACATGTAGAGCTCCCGGGACATGGGGTACTGCCTTGAGAGGGCCGTCTCCGGGGTCGCCTGGACGCCCGCCACCGCGAGGGCCTTCACGCCTTTCTTCACGTAGCCCATTCCGAGGTAGCCGATGCTGTAGCGGTTCTTCGATACGGCGGTGTAGACGGCGCCGTTGGAGGCCAGCATCTGGGCCCGGGGGGAGACCTTGGCCTTCTTCATGACGAAATGATCCCAGGACTCGAAGGTTCCCGACGAGGAATCGCGGGAGATGGCGACGATCCGCATGTCCTTGCCGCCCACTTCCTTCCAGTTGGTGATCTTTCCCTGGTAGATCAGGCTGAGCTGCTCGACGGTCAGGCCCTGGACCGGGTTTGACGGATGGACGACGGGCACGAGGGCGTCGAAGGCGACCACGTGGGCGACGGGCTTGGCACCCTTCTTTGCGGCCAGGGCAATCTCCTCCTTCTTGATCTCCCGGGAGGAGTTTCCGATGTCCGCCGTCTTGTCGACGATGGCCTTGATGCCCTCCCCGGAGCCGCCGCCCGACAGGGAGATCTGTACCCCGGGATGGGCCTTCATGTAGGCCTCCAGCGCCCTCTGGGCGATGGGCAGGACCGTTGTGGATCCCTTGATGACGATGCTCTCCGCGGCGAGCACGGGCGCCGCTGCGGTCAGGCAGCACAGGAGCGCCATGGCTGCCGCTTTCAGGATGTTCATGATGTCCTCCTTCACGTTAGATGAGAGGAAGTTTAGGGGAACATTGTTACAGGAGGATGACAGCGCGGTGAAAGATCGGTGATGTCTGGATCCTATTCCGGAACACGGTCGGCCAGGCGGTATCCGATCCCCCGGACCGTCTGGATCAGCCGCGGCTTTTCCGGATTATCCTCGATGCGGGCGCGCAGGCGCTTGATATGGACATCCACGGTGCGGGGCTCGACGTAGACCTCGTCTCCCCAGACCTGGTCCAGGATCTGTTCCCGGGTGTAAACCCGGCCGGGCCGACGGGCGAGGAAGGCGAGGAGCTTGAGCTCCTTGGCGCTCAACTCCACCCGGCGGCCGCCGACGGAGACCTCGCAGGTGGACAGGTTGATCCGGAGCGGGCCGCCTTCGATGACCTCTTCCGCTGTTTTTTCCTGATCCGTCCGCCGTCGGAGGACGGCCCGGACCCGGGCGGCGAGTTCCCGGACGCTGAAGGGTTTCGTCACGTAGTCGTCGGCCCCCATCTCCAGGCCCAGTACCCGGTCCATTTCCTCGCCCTTGGCGGTGACCATGATGATGGGAAGCGATGCCGTCCGGGGGTCCTTCCGAAGGACCCGGCAGAGATCGAGCCCCGGAATGCCCGGCAGCATCAGGTCCAGGAGAAGCAGGTCCGGCCTGCCGCTCCGGGCGAGCTCCAGGGCGGTCTCGCCGTTGTAGGCCTTCAGGACCTGAAATCCCTCCTTCTCCATGTTGAAGGCGATCAGTTCCACGATGTCCTTCTCATCTTCGGCGATGAGGATTCGTGTTGCCATAAAGCTCGCTCTCCCTTACCGGGGGATTCGACCGCGGGTCGGGCTGCATTATACAGAAGCGGAGCGATTCTCTCAATCGGGTCGTGGCGGCTCGGGCCGGACAGGGGCTGCCGGCTCACTCGAAGATCGCCGTCAGCAGCAGGTACAGGCCGGCGGATAGAACGCCCGAGATCGGGATGGTCAGAATCCAGGCCCAGACGATGTTTCCGGCGACTCCCCAGCGGACGGCAGACAGCCTCTTCGTGGCCCCCACGCCCATGATCGCTCCGGTGATCGTGTGGGTCGTGCTCACGGGAATTCCCGCCAGGGAGGCGCCGATGATCGACATGGCCGCGGCGGTCTCCGCGCAGAATCCGCCCATGGGCTGGAGCTTCGTGATTTTGGTCCCCATCGTTTTCACGATCCGCCACCCCCCTGACATCGTGCCGAGGGCAATGACGGTGTAGCAGGCAATGATCACCCAGAAGGGAATGCGAAAGGTCGGGCCGAGATACCCTCCGCTGAACAGGACCAGGGCGATGATGCCGATGGTCTTCTGAGCGTCGTTCATGCCGTGGCTGATGCTGTAAATCGCTGCGGAGACGAGCTGCAGCCGCCTGAACAGCATGTTGGACGTGGTCACGCTGCCGAAGCGGGTGAGGTTGAGGACGACAATCATCAGGACGAGTCCCAGGATCAGGCCGATCACCGGGGAGAAGATGATGAAGCTCGCCGTCTTTCCGATTCCCTTCCAGACCAGAACGTCGAAGCCCCCCCTGGCAAGTCCGGCACCGATGAGTCCTCCGATCAGCGCGTGGGAGGAACTGCTCGGTAGGCCGAGCCACCAGGTCAGCAGGTTCCAGGCGATGGCGCCTCCAAGGGCGGATATGATCAGCGTGTTGTTGACGATGGACGTGTTGATGATGCCGGTTCCCACGGTTTTCGCCACATGCGCGTCGAACAGGAAGACGGCCACGAAGTTGAAAAAGGCGGCCCAGACGACGGCCTGGTGGGGTTTGAGGACCTGCGTCGAGACGATGGTGGCGATCGAGTTGGCGGAGTCGTGAAACCCGTTGATGTAGTCGAAAATCAACGCAACGATGATGATGGAGATGACGACCGCCAGGGAGACATCGATCATGGCCGTTCATTCTCTCGATCTGCGCTGTCGTCTTCGCTTTCGGGCGGCAGGTCGCGGGTGATCGACATGGCGTTGTAGATCCCGAAGCCGACGGCCGCCAGGACGAGGAAAATCAGGAAGACGGAAAAGCTCCGGTACGCTTCCATCTGCGTTTTGGCCATCGTTTCCGCGGCGTTCAGCCGGTTCTTCGCCTGGACCTTGATGAGATCGACGATGGCGTCGATCCGGTCCGTCGGTTCGCGGTCGATGCCCCGAACCATCTTGTCGACGAGAACGGCGCTCTTGAGATCGGCCTGGTTGTATTGTGCCAGGGCGTCCCGGTACCGGTGCCCCAGCTGCTGGCGAACCCGGATCGCCTCCGAGATCTCCGGAACCGGAAGTTCCAGGGCCGCCGCCATGGTCAGCAGCGACTGCAGGTGTTCGCGGGCAAGCGTCTCCTCCGCCTCGAAGGCCCGCACGTGCGATTCATAGAGCCGCGGGTCGTTGCCCCGGAGGAGGATGTCCTTCCATTCCTGCACCTGCTTCTTGAAATGGACCTCCGCCTGGCGTCCCGCGTCCACGGCCCGGATCAGCGCCTGTCCGTCCTGTGAGACCTGATGGAGGCGTTTGTTGGTCTCCATGATGGCGATGAGGCCGTAGAGCCCGGTGACGACGGTCAGGACCGTGAAGATCCCGACCGTGATGACGACTCGGCGGCGGATGGAAATTTCCTGAAATGAAGTGTTCGGACCGTTCATGACCATCACCTCGGTTTCCGCGGTCGGGAAGTGCTTTCGCCTATGCCGCCATGAAAATTTCTGGGTGCCCTCCGTTCGTGTCCGGCGCGCCGACTCTAAGCGCGTTTTGTTACAGAATCATGACAAACGGATTACAAATCGATGAAGTCGCGCCCTCCGGCATCCGGTCCGCCCGCATCCGGACCGCCTCGCGCAGGTTGACAGGATGTGCCGTCTTTCTATATGACAGAATTACATAATTTTACAAAGGATCGACAAGAGGAGGAGCGGATGAGGCGTATCCTGTCGGTGGTTCTGGTTTTCTTCGTCATTCTGGCGATTCCGGGCCTGTCATGCGCGCAGGGCGCAGCGGACACGCAGCCGGCACAGCAGGAGCAGCAGCTGGAAGAGATCCCCCCCTTCATCGACGTCGTGATCCTCCGGCCCGTCGGCCTGGTGGCATGCGTGGCGGGACTGGCGGCGACCGTCATTGCCCTGCCTTTCGCCCTGCCGAGCGGAAGCATGGACAAGGTCACCAAGGCCCTGATCAGCGAGCCGTTCTATTTCACCTTCAAGAGGCCCATCGGCCAGGGAACGCGTCCGGCCGTCCTGAACTGAAGAAAAGGGCGCGGGTGCCGGGGCCGCGGGGAGACGGCGCCTCCCCGCTCGATCCACCTCTTTTCCCTTGCTCAATTTCCCCCCTCCGGCTTATAAGGCGTGAGAATGCTCACCGTCACAACGTCCTGAACCGAAACCGGAAAGAGGAAACCGCATGCGCCTGCAGGGTCTGTTCGACTGGTTTTCCATCGAGAACAAGGGCCTGTATTACAAACTTTACATCGTCTTCGGACTGTTCTTCCTCGTCCCGGTCTTCGGATTCCTCTATTTTGCCGTCAAATACGACATCCTCCAGGACGAGTTCATACCCATCTACTTCATCGCGCTCCTGATCCTGTTCTTTTTCGGTTTCCTCCTGCTCCGCAAACTGGCGGACGAGATCATCGCCCTGTCCCGGCACGCGAACCGGGCCCTCGAGGAGAACCTGAAAGGGAAGGCGCCGGTGCCCGTCCACACCGACGAGATGAAGGGGATCATCGCCTCGTTTCAGACCCTGGAGCAGGAGCTCCGGTACAGCTTTCAGAAACTCGACAAGAAGAGCCAGGACATCACGACGCTGAAGGAGCTGGCGGACCTCTGCTACATCACCTTCAACCCGGACGACCTGCTTCACATCACCCTCGAGCGGGCCCTCAAGCTCGTGGACGCCGATATCGGCTCCGTCCTCATCCTGGAGCGTCCCCGGCGGGACGTTTTCCAGGTTGTCGCCTCCATCGGCCTCGGCGGCATGGTCAAGAAGGGCGACCGCATCTCCTACACCGGGAGCATCGCCAAGTACGCCGTCATCAACAAAACGCCCCTCGTGGTAGAGGACATCGAGACCGACACCCGGTTCGGACGGATGTCCCGGAACCAGTACGCGACGAAGTCGTTCGTCTGCATGCCCCTGAAAACCATCCACGACGTGATCGGGGTCGTCACGATTTCCCGGAGCCGCACGGACGCGACCTTCCGCCCGGAGGACGCGGAGCTTCTCAGTCCCCTCCTCAGCAACGCCGCCTTCACTTACGACAACCTCCGGCTCATCCAGCGGAGCGAGAGCCAGGACGTTCACCTCGCTTCGCTGCAGAACGTGATCAAGTCCATCAATTCGAGCCTCAAGCCGGCGGAGCTGGTACAGTCGATCCTGCACGAGATCCGCGGGGCCGTGCCCTACTGCGTGGCCGTCCTCCTCCATCAGGACCGGTCGAATTCAGGGGGACTTCACGTGAGCGAGGTCCTCGCGTTCGAACCCACGGGCATTGTTGCCGGGCCGCTGCCCGGAGTGGAGGGGTCAGTCCTGGAGCGGACCCTCCGCATGAAGAACCTGGCGACCGTCCGCGGGGGGGACGCTTCGGAGCATCCCCTGGACCGGCTGCTGTTCGGAGACGACCCGGAGGCGGCCTCGATCCTGATCCCCCTCGAGGCGGAGGGAGGCTCCACCGGGGCCCTCGTGCTGCAGGGCGTTCCGCCGGATGCCCTCGTACAGTACAAGGAATACCTGGAGGCAATCGGCGAGGGCCTGTCCCTGGCACTGGAGAAGGAGCGGCTCATCTCGGCAACCGTCAAGCGGAACCAGGAGCTCGCGGCGATCCGCCAGATCGGCAGCGCCCTCTCCACGGCGACCTTCGACATGGAGAAAGTCCTGAATTACACGATGGACATGATCCGGGTGGCCATCAACGTGGAGGCCGGAACCCTGTTCCTCGTGGAGGGGGACGACCTCAGGTTCCAGGCGGCCTTCAATACCGATCTCCAGACCGTTCCGGATATCCGCATCAAGCTGGGGCAGGGGATCGCCGGGTACTGCGCGTCCCGGGGGGAAGCGATCCTCGCCGAGGACGTCCAGAACAACCCGCATTTCTATGACGAGATCGACGGGCGGACGAACTTCAGGACCCGCTCGATCCTCTGCGTGCCCATGATCTCCCAGAGCCGCGTCATCGGCGTCATCGAGGTGATCAACAAGATCGGGGCGGCCTTCGACGAGAGCGACAAGCACCTCCTCCAGTCCATCGCCTCCTCGGTGAGCATCGCCATCGAAAATGCCCACCTGTACCGCGAGACCCGGAGCATGGCGGACAAGGAGCGGAGCATCCGCAGTGTCTTCCAGAAGTTCGTGCCCAAGGCGGTGGTGGACGAGATCATCCTGGGCGCCGAGTCGGGGCGGTCCCACGTCGAGGAATTCAAGACGGTGACGCTTCTGAACATCGACATCCGCAATTTCTCGCTCCTCTCCCGGGACATGGGACCTCAGAGGACGGTTGCCCTGTTGAACGAGTTCTTCGCCGTCATGGGGGAGATCGTGTTCCGCCAGGGCGGTATCGTGGACAAGTACCTGGGGGACGGTTTCCTGGCCGTCTTCGGGGCACCCGTCTCGAGCGCCGCCGATGCGGAAAACGCGATCCGTTCGGCCCTGGAGATGATGTCGCGGCTGGACGGCCTGAACACGGAGTTCCAGCGCCGCTTTTCGGCCACCCTGGTCGTGGGCATCGCCATTCATACGGGGGAGGTCGTCGTCGGCAACATCGGCTTCGAGAAGAAGATGGACTACACCGTCATCGGCGACGCGGTGAACGTCCTCTTCCGGATCCAGGATCTCTGCCACATCCACCCCGACTCCACCCTCCTGAGCGGCAGGACCCGCCGCTCGGCCCAGTCCAACTACCGGGTCGAGGAGGTAACGCCGGCCGAGCCGACGGACGCCATCGGGAGCAACCGGGTGTTTCGTCTCCTGGGACCGCAGGAAAACGCCTGAGGCCCGCTGAAGATGTACCGGGGACTTGCCTTCTCTCTCCTGTCCGCCGTCTGCTTCGCGTCGCTGGCCATCCTGGCAAAGCTGGGCTACCGGGCGGGTCTCTCCGACATGGCGCTCCTCCAGTGCCGCTTTCTGTTCGGTGCGGCCCTCCTGTTCCTTTTCCTTCTCCTCGCGAACCCGTCGCTCCTGAAAATTCGCCCCGCCGTCCTGGGCAAGGCGGCCTTCCTCGGCCTTGTCCTCTACTTCCTTCAGAGCATCTTTTTCTTCAAGGCCCTCAAATACATCCCGGCGTCCACGACGTCGCTCATCCTCTACATCTATCCGGTCACGGTGACGGTCCTCTCGGCGGCCTTTCTCGGCCTGAAGGTGGGGCGGACGCTCGTCCTGTCGCTCCTGATCCTCTCGGTCGGCTCGTGTCTCGTCTTCTACGACGCCTTTCTCCGGGAGATGAATCTCCTGGGGCTTCTTTTCGCCTTCGGCACGACCCTGACCTTCTCCGTCTACCTGATCCTGGTGCAGGTCTTCATGAAAGGGGAAAGGCCCCTCACCGTGGCCTTCTATGTGATCGTATTTACCGGGCTTGCCTTTCTTTTCCTCCACAATCCGCTCGGGATCCTGCGGATGAACGGAACACAGCTCCTGATCGCCGTTTCGCTCGGGCTGTTCCCCACGGCGGTGGCCATCGTGTTCCAGTACCGGGCCATCGAGGAGATCGGCAGCACCTACACGTCCGTCTTCTCGACCCTGGAGCCGGTGGCCACGGTCGCCCTGGCCGCGGCGGTCCTGGGCGAGACCGTCGACGCCCTGCAGTGGGCGGGC
>CAZXMK010000017.1:0-2306 GCA_964641935.1 uncultured Syntrophaceae bacterium | reverse complement strand
GGGCCGGATCAGGTCGTTGGCCTCGGTGGTGAGAATCGTGCAGGTGGCGGCGGAGGGATCTCCCGGGGCGGTTTTCCGGTACTCATAGAGCCCGGCGAGGGCCATGGGCCGCTCCGAGCGCAGGCCGTAGAGGACCGGGCGCGCCGGTTTCCCCGTACGGTCCCATTCGAAAAAACCGTCGGCCGGGATCAGGCAGCGACGGTGGCGAAAGGCGTCCCGGAAGCTCGGCTTGACGGCGGCCGTCTCCGAGCGGGCGTTGAACAGCCTTCGGCCGATGGAGGGATCCCTGGCCCAGGAGGGCACCAGGCCCCAGTGGAACAGGGCCGGCCGCAGGACCGGGTCTCGCAGGATCGCCGCGATCTCCTGGCCGGGGAAGCGCTCCCCCGCGGGCAGGGAAAAATCATGCGGGGCCTCGAAGCCGAAGTCCCCGGCAAGGGCGGCCAGGTCTGTCAGGAGAACAAATCGTCCGCACATGGTTCCGTGGGTCAGACAAGCCGCCCGGCGGCCTCGTCGGGGGTTGCGGCCGCCACCTCCAGCGACCGGGTTTCCGTTTCCGTCCGGATGTTCACCGCCACCGGACGGTCCTTCGGGGCATCGCTGTACAGCACGCCCAGGGAGGCCGCCAGGCGGAGCCCCTCTTCGCTCCAGCCGGGGGACAGGGCTGTCAGGGGGCCCGGATATCCGGCCATGCGGATCAGGGTGTACCGGTCTCCGGCGGCCCGTTCGATGGCCAGGTTGTCCCGGTGGTTTCTTCCCACTACGGCCCGGGTCCGCTCGTCGATCCGGAAGTGTCGCCCCTGCTTGAGCATTTCCACGTCCCGGGCGGAGCATCCGGGATTGTGGGCGAAGAGGTCCCGGAGGCGCCGGGAGAACGAGACGTCCGTGAGAAGGCAGCCGCCGGCGGGGGTTTCGTAGCGGGTGATGCCCATGTCGGCGGCCATCTGCATCTGGATCTTTCTTCCCCGTCCCTGGATCGCCAGCAGCCGCTCCCGGTCAACCTTGCCCTCCCGTTCCGGGGCCGTTTCCGGCAGGAGCAGGGCACTCAGGGGGCGGACCACCCGGTCGAGGTACCCCGAGTTCTTGGCCACCACGTAGAGCGACTGCTTTCCCTGGGACATGGGACGCTGCCCGAGGACCTCGCCGGTCAGGATGAATGATGCACCCGTTTCCTCCATGATCCCGCCTGCCTTGTGCAGCATCAGGGCATGGCAGTCGATGCAGGGATTCATGTTCCTGCCGTACCCGTAGCGCGGGGCCTTGACCATTTCCAGATGCTCGTCGGCGAAGTCCACGACCCGCAGGGGGAGGCTGATCTGACGGGCCGCCTCCCGGGCCTTCCGGGCGCTGAAGAAGGGAGTTTCAAAGGCGACGCCCAGGACCTCGATGCCCTGGAGACGAACGACCTGGACGGCCAGGATGCTGTCCAGGCCGCCGGAAAAGAGGGCGACGGCACGGACGGTGCCGGGTTGCAGAAGGGAAGGGGAGGTTGCCATGGAATATGCCGAAACGGGCGGTCCTTTCGGTACGGATCCGGGAATCCGTTGGATTCTTGAAACATTCTGAAGAATTGACGTCGTATACCGGAAGCGGGGGAGGAAGTCAAACATCCGCTTCGCCGGGCCGGGAGGCCGGCGGATGCAGGAATAACGGGATTGACAAAGGGGGATGCCCGTCTTATGGTGACCCCATCACGCCAAGTCCGGCGGATGCGCCGGCAGGGGGACCGATGCGCAAACGAATCCTGTCGATCGTCGTGGTTCTGGCGGCCGTTCCGCTGCTGATGGGTCTGGGATCCCAGGGGGGGGCGCCGGGCAAGATTCCAAAGCCGGACAAGAAGTATTCCGCCGTCTTCGTGGACCATATGGACGTCGTGACGGAGTGCAGCGACGTTACCATCGAGGGGATTACGTTCCTGGAGGGAAAGCGGGGCGGAGGGATCGTTATCATTCCGTTCCAGAACATCACCTCCGTCCTGTTCCGGTTGAGCGGGAACAACCTGATCGCCACGGTCCGGCTGGGCGACGGAAAGACGATGGAACTGACAGTGGACAAGAAGCACCGGGCCTACGGGATGACCAATTACGGGACGTTTCAGATCCAGCTCGTCGACCTGAAGAAGCTGACCCTCCGCAAATCATAGCCCTCCGGGCCGGAACCCGCCCATGCTGATGCTCACCCACACCTGGGTACTCCGGGAACTCTGCCGCCGTTTCGGGAAGGCTCCCCGGGAGACGGATGTGTACATCTACAACGTCGCCCCGGACCTCCTGACGATCCATCCGGACATCACCTCCGCCATGACCCAC
>CAZXMK010000016.1:0-22640 GCA_964641935.1 uncultured Syntrophaceae bacterium | reverse complement strand
CTCTCCGGGGATCCGGCCCTGGTGGAGGCCTTTGCCTCCGAGGAGGACATCCACACCCGCACCGCCTCGGACGTCTTCGGTGTCTTCCCGGGCATGGTGACGCCGGACATGCGCCGCCAGGCCAAGGTGATCAACTTCGGTGTCCTCTACGGCATGAGCGCCTTCGGCCTGGCCAAGGAGCTCGGGATCACCCAGAAGCAGGCCCAGGCGTACATCGACGGATACTTCCAGCGCTACCGGGGGGTCCGGTCTTTCCTGGACGGCATTCTCGAAGAGGCCCGCCGGCAGGGATACGTGACGACCCTCCTCAACCGCCGCCGCTACCTCCCTGAGATCAACAGCTCCAACGTGGCGGTGCGCCAGTTCGCCGAACGGACGGCCATCAACACGCCCATCCAGGGAAGCGCCGCCGACCTCATCAAGGTGGCCATGGTGAACATTCACCGCCTCCTGGAGAGAAAGAGGCTCCGGTCTGCCATGATCCTTCAGGTCCACGACGAACTGGTCCTGGAGGTGCCCTCGGAGGAGAAGGAGGAGGTCATGGCCCTGATGAAGCGGGAGATGGAGGAGGTCGTCTCGCTTCAGGTTCCCCTGAAGGTGGACATCGGCTCCGGCCGGAACTGGGACGAGGCCCACGCATAGGCGCCGGGCATCCCCGGCCGCATCGGACACTCGGAAGGAAATCCCGCCAGACAACGGAATAGGAAATGAATGGGAACCGGCCGCCCGTTGAGGATGCGGAAGATCGCGCCCCATGCCGGCCGCGGGCAATCCGCCCGAAGGCGGGTCCGTTACCGGGGACGGCCGACGGGGACGAGATAGAGCGGTTCCTGCCCTGCAGGCAGACCGAGGACCTGCCGGACCTTTTCGTCATGGAACGCCCCGATCGGCACCGAGCCCAGGCCCAGTGAAACGGCCTGGAGCATCAGGTTCTGGGCCGCGTGTCCAGCCTCGATCTTGACGTAGCGCTCGCTTCGGACCCCATACTTACCTGATGTTCGCTCCTGGACCCCCGCGATGACGAAGACCGCGGCGGCCTCCCGGACGGGGCCCTGGCCGAGAGCCGCTCCGCCCAAGGGACTTCGGAGATCTCCGGCGGATATCCGCTCCAGCTCATGGACCCGGGAGCGGTAACGGAACAGCCCCTCGGGGAGAACAACGTACAGCTCCAGGGGATAGAGGGCTCCTGCCGACGGTGCCGTCCGGGCGCCCCAGGAGCGGGTCGTTCCCTGGGCGGCCCACAGGAGTTGTGAAACCTGGGCGACCGTCAACGGCTGTGCCGAAAAGTCCCGAACGGAGGACCTCTTCTGCAGGGCCTCCTCTACCGAAACGGTGCCGCGAACGGCCGGCTTGGGCAGTTGGACGGTTCCTTCCCCCGGGAAAATCTTCATGGTCTTCGCCCCCCTGGCGGCTTCGGCGGGAATCTCCTGCGACAGGCCCGCAAGCAGGACAACCGCGGCCATGGAGATGCGCCACAGGCTGTTTTTCCGTTCCGCACGACTCTTCCTCATGCCCCGGCCCTCATCAACCGCAAGATGTTCTTCGAGACGATCTTTTCGAAGTCTTCCGCCGGCAGGCCCAGCCGCTCGACTTTCTGGAGTTCCTGGCACGGTGTCCCGAAGGGAAAATCGCTGCCGAAGAGGAGGCGGTCCGGCCCATAGCGATCCAGGAAGGCCGTGATCTCGTACCGGGACGCCAGGGCGGTGTCGGCGTACACCGTCGCATCTTCCCATATTCCTTCCCGGAAGAGGGACGTGAATCCCCCGTTGAGCATGCCCATGTGGGGGATGATGACGACGGTCCGCCCGGCCACCCGGTTCAGGAAATACAGCGTATTTTCGAAAGACTCCTCCAGGACGACGGGCAGCTCCAGGCGGAAGACCTCCTGGAGGAACTCGCCGCAGCGCGGGTCACCGTAGCGATAGACCGGCTCATACTCGTGGCGGTGCCACTTGATCCCCCGGTAGCCCTTCGCCAGTTCCTCCCGGCGGAAGTCGTTCCAGACGAAGTAGTAGGCGAAGAAATCCTCGTGCCGCTCCTGAATGTCCAGCAGATAGCGGTTCGCCCGCTGGCGGCACTCGACCCAGGCCTGGCTGTCCTCGAAGTGGTAGTCGTAGCGGTCGTAAACGTCCTCTACCGGGGCGAAAACGCAGGCCCCGGCGATGTCCCCGTCGTCCAGCTCGCTCCGGATGAGAGAGTAGGGCTGCCGGACGTTTTGAACGCCGCAGTGCATGTGGGAATCGATGATTTTCACGGGGGATTCCTCCTGCGCAGGATCCTCGATTTATTTTTGCCTACACGGGAGGAATATGCTATAGGCACCTCCTCTTTCGGTCAACCGCTATTCACACGGCCCGCACCGTGCGCCCATAGCTCAGCTGGATAGAGCGTCGGACTACGAATCCGAAGGCCCTTGGTTCGAATCCAAGTGGGCGTACCATCGAAATAATAAGGGGTTACGGATGCCAGCCATTCGTGACCCCTTCTTTTTAGTGAAGCAATTGTGATGTTGAGGATTCGTTGATGGCCCGGTCTATAAGGTGCACGGCCTTTGTACAAAAAACGTGGTGGTGCCTCGGCGCCACCACGTTTCAATGGGAGGGAAGAAACGGGTTCACCTTCTATTTCTCGATTGGATAGCCGGCCTCTACCCATGCCCGGTAATTGCCCTGAAGCCGGTAGACCTTCTTGAAGCCGGCCTCCACCAGTTTCACGGCGCCCTGAATGGCGACCCGGTCGACGTGGCAGTAGACGAGATAGGTCCGGTTCTTGTCCAGGGTCGGGATGGCCCTGTCGAGGGAGCCGTTGCCGAGGTAGTAATTGACCGCCTTGGGGAGGTGCCCCCTGGCGTATGCGGGTGACACGTCGATGATGACAATGTCCGGGGTCTTTTCGATGAGCGCCTTGGCCTCTGCGGGGGTGACGTCGATATAGCCCGATTTCTTCTGCGCGAAGGACACGCCGGTAAAGAGCGCGACCAGGAACAGCGCCGCTGCCGCCGCTACGATCCACCTTGTTCTCATATGGGTTCCCTCCTGTGCATTTTTTGGTGTTAGAAAGGTAGGTATGCCCCAGCCCGCTTGTCAAATCCCGACGGTTCAATTCTATCTTCCCTTGATATTTTATGATGGATGAAATTTCGGAAGCGAATTTAGGGGTAAAATGCACTTACAGATATGCTGATTGTGGTGGGTGAAAAGGGATAACAAACCCTAAAGGCAAGTATTTGTTTGTTGTTTGAATAGCTTTTGCAACATCTATGTATCCAAAGGCCCTTGGTTCGAATCCACGTGAGCGTACCATAGAAATCAAGGGGGTTGCAGACCACGGTCTGTGATCCCTTTGCAAATGTAAGATATTGCGGTCCCCGCTACCGTTCCTCACGATTCCTGGTTCATGCCTTGTGTCAGGTAAGCGTGAAAAATCAAGGCCCTGCCAAGAAAACCTCTTCCCTGACAGCCCAAATCTGATACATGGTTCCACGGTAAGTCATTCGACTGAAGGTTCGTTCCGGCTGTGCCGGATCTTGAGACGATATTGGGAAATCACGCAGCAGAAAGAAGGAGATCGGACATGAAGAAAAGGATCTTGTGGAAGGCGGGGCTTGTTTTCCTGGCGACGGCATTCCTGGCTTTCTCCGGCGGAGCCGGCGGATGCCTGGCCGCACAGGAGAGCAAGGCGGCGCAGGCGGGAGGACAGAAGAAGGTCTTCGACGCCCACGACACCGGTGTCCGCTTCCATTTCGAAGACAAGGACATGGATTTCCATTTCGGTACGATTGTTCTCGGTTCCACCGTAAACCAGGGGGCCGAAATCGGCGAGGCCTTCTATGCGGCCTCTCGAATCAAGGACGGGGACGCGACAAGCTGGCACGAGGAATGGTTCCAGCTGGCGCGCCGTGTCGAGGCGCGGGGTGAGGCATCTCTGGCTGCGGGTCACAAGGTGAGCGCCCGCGACCAGTTCCATCGTGCTGCGTATTATTACAGGATCTCCCTCATCTCCATGCTGCCGACGGATCCGCACTTCAAGGAACGGGCGCTGAAGAGCAGGAGCCTGGTGAAAAAGGCGGGAGCGCTCTTCGACCCGCCGCTGGAGTATTTCGAGATTCCCTATGAGGGAACGGTGCTGCCCGGATATTTCCGCAGGGCCGCCGCGGGAAAGAAGCCGGAGAAGACGCTGCTCATGGTCGGCGGCGGCGAGACGTTTGCTGAGGATCTCTACTTCTACATCGCCTCCCAGGCCCATGAGCGCGGCTGGAACTTCATGACCGTCGATCTGCCGGGGCAGGGGCTCCTTCCCCTTGAGGGGAAAGTTTTCCGGCCGGATATGTATGTGCCCATGAAGGCCGTGGTCGACTATGCCCTCAGCCACCCCGACGTGGACCCCAAACGGCTGGCCGCTTACGGGTACAGCGGCGGCGGCGGATTTGTACCCCAAGCCGCCATGCACGATCCCCGGATACGGGCCGTGGCCATGAATTCCGCCGTCGTGGACGCCTACCCGCTCTTCTCGACGATGCCGGTCGTTCTCGCCGACCAGAAGGAGATCGATTCCTGGACCACCTTCCATGGAAACATCGTCAAGGTCATCAACTGGCGCTGGGGCGTGCCGATGGACAAGCCGTCCGCTCTTGCCGAGGCCAACAAGGGCTTCACCTTCGACCCCGCCCGGGTGACCGTTCCGGCCCTGATCATCGTCGGGGAGGGTGAGTACAAGAGCGCGGAGGTGCAGCGTCAGCAGAAGCTCTGCATGGACAACTTCCCGAACCCGTTGAAGGCAATGGTCATCACGCCAGCCAATGAGGGCGCGACGAACCACTGCATCATGGAGAACCGCAGCATCGTGGGCGTGGTGCTGTTCGACTGGCTGGAGGAAATATTCAGTCAATAGGAGCGGTGGGGTAGATGACTGCCTGGGACCGCTTTGAAAAAACGAGATATGGCTTGATCGGGAGTTTCAAATCTGTTTTTTTAGCCGAGAAGATTTGGGAGTTGGTGTTGCTGCACAAATTCAATTTCTTGAAACGAGGAGGATCTTATGAAGAAGAAAACCGCCAGTCTTATTGTATGTTGCCTGTTTCTTTCCTTTTTGTTCGTTTCGTTGGCAGCGGCGGAATGCCAGCCCGGCGACAAGGCTCAGGTCCTGTGGAAGGGCAAATGGTATCCCGCGACGGTGAAAGAAGCCAAGGGCGCACAGTGCCTTGTCCACTACGATGGCTACAGCAATTCATGGGATGAGTGGGTCGGTCCCGAGCGGATCAAGCTTGCAGGGAAGGCGTCCCCGGCAGCGGAATTCAATGAAGGGGATGCCGTCCGGGTGTTGTGGAAGGGCAAGTGGTATGACGCGCATGTTCTGAAAACAAAAGGCCATCAGTATTTCATCCATTACGACGGTTACAATAATTCCTGGGATGAATGGGTGGGACCGAAAAGGATCAAAGCCAAGTAGTTTCGTTGGGAGACTCCGGATGCCGAACCTTCCGGTTTCCAGATCGGATCGGTCGCCTTTCCGGAAGCGGGCGAAATCGCGTTTTCGTGCAATCCGTTGCCATCGGATGGAAACGGTGGCAACGGATTGCAAACACTGCTGTTAAGGGGTTTTCGAATTAACCGCAGGGAGGGGGAAAATGAAAAAGATTGGGAATCGTGTTCTCATTGCGGGGTTGGCGGCAGGCTTTCTGTTTCTGATCGGCGGTGATCTTTTAGCGGGTGAAAAGGGGCCGCCCGCTCAGGCGATTCAGAATGCCTATCGGCAAATCCTTGCCGGCGCGGACAAGAACGGTGACGGCAAGCTCAGCATGGCCGAGTGCGTATCCATCTCGAAAAACAGGAGCAAGATAGAAAAGGACTGTAAATATTGGGACGCGAATGGGGATGGGTTCATAACGGAAGACGAATACGTCAAACGGGCAAGGGGCGTCATGCGCTAAATCGGAGCATGTTCCATCAAGACGATTACTTGAGCAATAAGGAGGAATTACATGAAATCAATCGATGTGAAAAGCATGCTCATCGGTGTTCTCTTAACCCTGCTCGCAGTCGTCACCGTCGGAGCAGCCTACGATGGCTTCAGCCAGCAGGAAATCTCCCGCTTGAAGAGGATAGCCTCTTACATGCAGGATGATGGCAACCTCAACATGGGGAACCACAAGATCATCATGCTTGGTTCGACCATTTACGATGATGGATCCGAGGGCGGAGGTCTCATCTTGAGGGGCGGGGCGAATCGAATCAACCTCCACGGAAGCGCAATCCTGTACGACAACCCCGAATTCCGGCGGGGAGCACTCGATCTGAATGCCAATTTGAACATGGGAGGCAAGAAGATCATCATGCTCGGCTCTTCCATCTACGATGACGGATCCGAGGGGGGAGGGCTCATCTTGAGGGGCGGTGCTAACCGCATCGGCCTCCACGGAAGCGCCATTCTTTATGATAATCCTGAATTCAGGCAGGACACGGTTGCAATCAATGCCAATCTGAACATGAACAACAAAAAGATCATCATGCTCGGATCCTCTATCTTTGACGACGGAAGCGAAGGCGGCGGCCTGCAGATACGGGGTGGTGCAAACCGGATTCACCTGTTCGGACAGACGATACCCCATTAAATATCTACAGGTTATACGAAAACAGGGAGTCAATCATGCATACGAAATCCACATCCTGGGGCCTGGTCCTGTTGGCTTGCCTGTTCCTGCTGGCCGGGGAGGGTGTTCTCCTGGCGGCGGAAAAGAAAGCGAAGGGAGCGTCCAAGCCGGCAGTCGGGTCCTTGAAGACTTGGAGCGTCACCCTGCCGAAGACGGGGACCGCCTCCGGGGTGACGCCCACCCCCGACGGCGGTTGCGTCGTGGTGGGGAGCCGAGACGGAGAAGGACTGTTTGCCGCCCGGCTGGGACGGAACGGCAACACCGTCTGGTACAAGACCTACGGCCCGAAAGGATATCTCGCGGACGCGAGCCAGGCCGTGGATGTTGTTGCGACACCGGACGGCGGTTTTGCCATGGCGGGACATCGCGTGATAAAGGGGCCCAGTGAAGCCCCCTTTGTGCGCAAACTGGACAAGGACGGCAACCTGCGATGGGAAAGGCTCTTTCAGGAGGGGAAGGGGGACGTGTCGCGCGGGCTGTCCATCAGCCTCCTCTCCGACGGCGGCTTCCTGCTGGCCGGCAAGATGACAGGGACCGTCGAGGTGAACAATCAGGCCAGGACGCTGACATGGAGGAAGCCGGGAGGTACCTTCGTAGCCCGTCTGGACGGGAACGGGAATGTCCTCTGGCAGCAGCTGCTGAAGGCCCGCACCGCTCATTTCGAAGGCTATGAGAAATACAACCACGCCGTTCCCCTCGCCGATGGCATCCTGGTCGTCACCTCCTTTGCCCGATTCAACGGAGAGCGGGGAATCGAGTATCCGAACGGGATACGCCTGACGAAGCTCTCCATGGACGGCACCCCGCTGTGGGAGACGGAAGACGACGGAACGCTCTTTGCCGGCGCCGTGGCGGTCGGCCTGGTCCCCGCCGGGAAAACAAGGGCTGTCATAACGGGGCGATCCAACAACCTGAAGAAGGCCGCGGACACGTTCCGCTCCGGCTCCGCTTTTGCCCTGGAGGTATCCGAAGACGGAACCTGGGGCTGGAAACGCCTGTTCGGGAGGGTGCAGGCCCAGGGCTTTGGGGGGGATAACTATCCTTTCGGAGTTGCCGCTGATGTGGACGGAGGATTCCTGGTCTACGGTATGACCCAGGCAAGCTGGTCCAAAGCCCGATTCGGGACCGCATGGATGGTCAAGCTCGACCGGCAGGGAGTCCCCCAGTGGGACCGCATTTTCGGCAAGGCCCAAGTGTCATCGCGGTGGAACGCCGTGGCCGCCGCCCCGGACGGCGGCATCCTGGCCGTCGGGTATCTTGCCGGAACCGGCGACTGCCGCCCGTGGGTGGTGAAACTCTCCGGACAGGGCAAAGGAATCCCGGAGATCATCGAGACCGGCGAATCCCGATTCCAGCATACGGACAGTTTCTGAGCGCATAGATTGTTCTGTGGAATGGCCGGTCCTCCAAAACAGATCAGGTTTTGGGGCGGAGCGTCCATGCCCAGGCAGGTACCCCTGGGAAGGAACGGGGAGACAAGACCCGTGTACTGAATCCGGACACCGTTTTCTTCCCGCCGGTCGACCCTCCATCCGGCTGTGCTTCGGGTGCCGGGGAGCGGTTTCTCCGCGGATGGTGCGGCCTGAACGTGTTGCGTAATGGATAACTGCTGATTTGTATGGAAGAAGACCGGGGCAGGTTCAGAGCCGTGAGCGAAAAATCGGGCGGACATCCCGATCCGTGTGTGGTATAGGGAAACAAACGTCAGGTTGTCTGCCCCCGTTCCATAAACCGGTCATGAGTCACAATATATTTGCCGTCATGGAGCCCATCCGCCGACTCATACTGCTGTTTCTGGCCCTTTTTCTGTTCGCTCCCCACGCGTCTTCCGCTGCGGAGACGCAGCGTGTCGCCCTGGTGATCGGCAACAGCGCCTACAAAACCGGTCCTCTCACCAATCCGGTGCATGACGCGTCCGACGTGGCGGCGACGCTGCAGAGACTCGGATTCACCGTCATTCTCAAGAAGAACGCCAGCCTTCAGGAAATGGACGAGTCGCTCCGCGACTTCGGCGACCGCCTGCGGCGCGGCGGCGTGGGGCTTTTCTTTTATGCCGGCCACGGGATCCAGATCGCCGGCCGGAACTACCTCATCCCCGTCGGGGCGCGCATCAACCGCGAGACGGATGTGAAGTACCAGGCGCTGGACGCCGAAATGGTCCTGGACGAGATGGCCAACGCGGCCAACGACCTCAATATCGTCATCCTGGATGCCTGCCGGGACAATCCGTTCGCCCGGAGTTTCCGTTCCACCTCCCGCGGACTCGCCATTATCTCCTCCGCACCGAAGGGGACCTTCATCAGCTACTCCACGAGCCCGGGAAAGGTCGCCGTCGACGGATCCGGGCGCAACAGCCCTTTCACGGGATCCCTGATCAAGCACATGACCTCACCGGATGTGCCCATCGAGGAGGTTTTCAAGCGGGTCCGCCAGGATCTGGTGCGCCGGACCAAAGGTCAGCAGATTCCCTGGGAGCTTTCCTCCCTGGAAGGGAGCTTTTCCTTCAAGCCGCAGAAAGGCGCGGTCCCGGCGGCGAAGGCCCCGGATGATCTCGCAGAGGAGCGGCGAATCCTGGCTGAAGAGAGGGAACGGATTCAGCGGGAAAAAGAGCTCCTGGAACAGAAGAGGGCCCTGGAGGAGGAGAGGAAGAAACTCGATGAACAGCGGAAAAGTCTGGAGCAGAGCAGGCTGACGGTACCGAAGGAGCCGGCGGGCTACGGCAGCGTTCTTTTTTATGACGATTTTTCGTCGCCGAAAAACGGCTGGCCGGTGTATGTGAACGGCCCCTTCTACGATGCCGTGTTCCAGGACAACCGCTATGTCATGGAGACAAAGAACGAGCGGAAGTCCCTTGAAATGCTCGCTTTGCCGCCCGGGGCGACGGGAGACTATGACGTCGAGCTGGTCTCGGTGTGGCTGAGAGGCATCACCAACAACGCCTACGGCCTGATGCTGGGCCAGGACCGCCTGAATGTGTACACGTTCGGAGTTTCGGCGAACGGGCAATCCGTGATCTGGGTCAATGTGAACGACATCCCGGTGGACGATGCCATGCCGTGGAGGCCGAACACGGCACCGATCAGCGACGGCCGATATGTACGGAATGTCCAGAGAGTCGAGGTTCGAGGGGAGACCCTGAGCTATTATGTCAACAACATCCTGATGTCCCGGATCCGAAGCCAGTTTTCCCTGAAGTCGTTCGGTGTCTGCGTAACCGGGCAGCAGGCGGTCGCCTTCCTGCAGGTCAAGATTACCAGGCGATGAAGCGGAGGACGTCCGCGGATCCCGCCGAATCAGTGATCCCAGCGTATTTTTCCTGTCCCTGGACTGTCCCGGACCTTCTTTTGGTAGGCTGCGGGCGACTCGTTCCATTCCGGCAATCCCCTTCCCGTCCCGAGCGGATTTCTCCGATCGTCCGGTCGGAATGAAGGCCGGCTTGACTTGATGCGGCAACGGGCCTACAGTTTTTCCCGATGAAGGAAACCGTTCGTCAAATATGAGAAAACGGAGGATATATGAACGCTTACATTGACTATCCCGGACGGATTACAAAAATTCGGGAGGAGATGAAGAAGTCCGATCTCGATCTGTTCGTGGGCACGCGGACGGTGAGCCTGAGCTACGTGTCCGGCGCCTTCGTCCCGTGGAGAAGCGCCGTTATCGTGTCGAAAGACGGATTCGCCGGTCTGGTTTCCATGCTGCTCGACTGCGAGCGATTGAAGAACGAGTCCTGGCTGAGCAGCATTTCCTCCTATGCCCCCCTGCCCGGCATGGATCTCGTGGACCTCATCGTCCATTTCGTCCGGCAGAACGGTGCGGAAAAGGGAAAGATCGGCGTGGAGCTCGGCCACTCCCCCCGCGGGAACACGGGATACCTGTTTGCAACGGAATACGAATTCCTGAAAAACGCGCTGCCGGAGGCGACCTTCGTCAACGCGCTCTACGTGGTGGATCAGGCCTCCTACGTCAAGGAGCCGGGCGAGATCAAGCTGATGCGCCAGGCCGCCGCCATGGCGGACGCCGGGATCCGATGCGTCCGGGATGCACTGGAGATCGGCTTGACGGAGGCGCAAATCGCCGGCATCGGCGAGATGGAACTGCGGCGCCTCGGCAGCGAGTACCACTGGGCGATCACGGGTTCGTCCGAGATCGCCTCCGGGTACCGGGCGACGTACGCCATGAACGGAACGACCCAGCCCACGCAGAAAATGGTGCAGAAAGGCGAAAACATCATCGTGGACCTGCACCCGCTTTACCAGCTGTATCCTTCGGATCTGGCGCACAATTTCATTATTGGAGAGCCGTCGGTGGAGCAGCGGAAACTGGCCGACGCCTATCTCAAAACGGCGGAAACGATCGTCCGGAATTTCAAGGCGGGGAACACGGTGGGCGACGTCTGCAAGACCGTGATGGATCTGCTTCATGAGATTGGATACGCCCCGTACACGATTCCCTCCTTCGGGCACGGACTCGGCGTGTTCGGCCACGAGTGGTATCCGGCCATCGTCAACAATGACGAGTTCCGGGACGTCGTGCTCGAGGAGAATGCCGTCGAGGTGGCGTTCCTGGCCATGACCGTTCCCGGCGTCTGCGGCATGAGGCTGGAGTGCCCGGTCCTGGTCACGAAGGACGGCGGGGAGATGCTCTGCAAGACGCCCCTGGAACTGACGGTGATCGATGGATAGAGGGCAAAAGGAGAGTCCCTTTATGGAAACCATTGCCGTCGGCGAGCAATTCCACCGCAAAGTCGTCGTGAGCGCCGAAGAAGTCCGGCGTTTTGCCGCCGCCACGGGCGACGCAAGTCCGATCCATCATGACGCAGATTTCGCCCGCAGGACCCGTTTCGGGGACCTCGTTGTCACGGGCGGCCAGCTGATTTCCCTGATGACGGGCCTGGTGGCGACCCATTTCTATCGGCCTTCCGGTCGCATCGGGCTCGGCCTTGATTTTACCTGTGTCACCCACGGGGCGGTGAAAGCGGGCCAGGAAGTGGAGATCTCCTGGGAGGTGACGGACGTCCAGGAGAAGCCCAGCCTGTCCGGAACCGTCGTGACGCTGAAAGGCCTGATCTCCGACGGCCGGGGCCGGAAGTTCGTCTCGGCGGAGAGCAGGACGCTCGTCACCGACCACCCTTGAGGGTGGCAGCGGAAGCGCATGCAGGGCGGTCCGGAAAGAGGGAACAACCGAGGATCCCGCCGGGAGCGCGGCAGCGGGGAAGGGATTCTGTCCCGGCGACGGACACGCGCTGCGGGAAGGGCGGGGTCGAAGAAAACATGATGACCGTGATGCAGTGCTGGGACGACGGCGTGACGACGGACGTCCGGCTCGTCGATATCTTCCGGCGGCACGGGGCAAAGGCCACGTTCAATCTCAGCGACGGTCTGCACGCGCAATACCGCTCGATGAGTTTCGTTTACGAGGGCGTGGAGGTCAGGCGGCTCGGGCGGTATGAACGGAGGGCCGTCTACGAAGGCTTCACGATCGCCAGCCATAGCCTGACACATCCGCGCCTGGATCAGATGCCGGTCGAGGCGGCGCGGCGTGAAATCACGGAGGGCCGGGAACGGCTCCAGCAGTTTTTCGGGCAGCCGGTGCCGGGATTTGCCTATCCCTTCGGCTCGTACAACGACACAGTCGTGACGCTGGTCCGGGAGGCGGGTCACGTCTACGGGAGGACCGACCGCAACGCCGAAGGACCGTTTCCACCGGAAAACCCCTTGCTGTTCCATCCCAGCTGCCATTTTCTCGCGCCGGACCTGTGGTCCCGGTATGCAAGCGCCAGGGAAAGCGGCGTCTTTTATTTCTGGGGACACTCCTATGAGATGACCACGGAGGCCATGTGGAATGCCTTTGAAGAGATGATCCGGCGGGTCGGCGCCGATCCCGATGCCTGTTGGGGCGACCCGGCGGACCTGTTTGCGGGCGGCAACCCGTAAGAAAGCACCCTTTCCCATATCCATTGCACCTCTCGGGGAAGACGCACCGGCGACCACCAGGGCCGAATTGCATTGACAGGAAAGAATCGCTTCCGCATATTGCCTCACCATGAAAGCTTTTTCCGATTGCTCCATTCCGTGGATCTTCGTCCTGTTGGCTCTTCTCTTCGCCCCCTGGTCATCCTTTGCGGAGGCGGCGGTGCCTCGAGCCATGTGGATCTGGGAAGTCGATAGCTTCCGCCTGATCGACGACCCCGCATTCGAGAAGGAGATCCTGGATGACCTCCGGTCCCAGGGGGTTACTACCCTCTATCTTTACGCGGATTCCTACAAGGGGCGCTTGCCCATTGTGGAGGAGCCGGGGAAGCTCCAGGGCCTGATCGAGCGGATGCACGGCCGCGGCTTCAAGGTCGAGGCCCTCCTGGGATCCCTCTATCTGAACACCCCTCGGTATGTGCTGCCCGAAAAGGCCAAAGCGGCAAGGGAAATGGTGCAGCGGGTGGTGGATTTCAACTTGAAGGCCCCGTCCCGGTCGCGCTTCGACGCCATCCATCTGGACATAGAGCCTTACACGCTGGCCGCCTGGGAGAAGAACAGCAACAGGATTGCGTGCCTGTTCCTGGAGCGCTCCCGGGAATGGGTCGTCATGGCCAAAAGGGCGCAACTGGAAGTCGGGGCGGCCATACCGTTCTGGTACGACGGGCTGAAGGTGGAGTGGCAGGGACAGCTGCGCCCGCTCAACGAGTTCGTACAGGATCTCTACGACTACGTTGCCCTGATGGACTACCGGAACCACGCCGAGGGGGAGGACGGTATTCTCTTCCACGCCCGGCAGGAGCTGGCTTACGCTTCCAGGACCGGAAAGGGCGTGGTGATCGGGCTGGAGACCGGGCCCGCCGAGCCGGAGAAGCTCACCTTTCAGCATCTTGGATTCGAGATCCTGTCGCGGGAGATGGCCATCGTCGAGCGCATCTGCCGCGAGGAGCAGAGTTACCGCGGGATTGCGATCCACCACCTGATACCCTGGAGGCAACTCCGGGGCCTTCGCTGAAAGACCTGCCTCATGGAAGCCAGTCCCATTCCGGGACGGGCATCACTCCGCCGGTGAGCAACCCCCGATACCGGTCCGGCCTTTCGTGGATTCGCCCGGCGGCCTGACTGCGGCAAACCAGCCAGGGAAAAATCCAGGCCGGCGGAGGAGGAAACCATGCCGGTTGAAGCGCGCTGGATGGGGACAGCCCATATCGAGCTCCATTTCGACGGCCGCATCGTGCTGATCGACCCCTATATAACAAGGCCGTCGAAGCGCTCGATCTTCATCCGTCCTCTCGATCCGGATCCCGGGGCCGTCCAGTCCTACCTTGACGGCCTGGAGGGGGATGTCCGGGCCGTCCTCGCGGGCCACACCCACTTCGATCATGCGCTGGACATTCCGGAGGTGGCACGTCGGACCGATGCAATGCTCCTCGGCAGCAATAGTCTCGACACCCTTCTGAGCATGTCCGGCCAGCCCGGCCGCGTGACGGTATGCCGTCCCCGGGAGCGGCTGGTCCTCGGCGACCGGCTCACGGTGACGATGATCCCCTCAATGCACGGCCTCGTCCTCTCCCGGCTGCTTCTCATGGAGGGAGAGATCGATGGAGCCCGGAGACTACCGCTCAGAGTGAACCAATACCGGCTCGGCTCCATGTTTGCCGTGAAGGTGGAACTGGGCGGGGTCACGTTCCTCCATGTCGGGAGCGCCGGGTTTCTGGAAGAGGAGCTTTCGGGGCATGCCTGCGACGTGCTCTTTCTCTGCGCTCCAGGATGGAAAAAATGGCCGGGCTATCCCGAGCGGCTCCTTGAAATCGTCGGGCCGGCCTGCGTCGTACCGTTTCACTATGATGATTTCTCGCTTCCCCTGGTTCCGGGAGCGGATTTCCGGACGATCCGGTCCGCAGACCTCGAAGGATTGACGGCAAGACTGAAGAAGAGCAGGGCCGGCATGGAAACCAGGTTCCTGGTTCCGGGAAGGAAGGTCCCGTTCTGACCGGGACGGTGGATTAGAATTGCAGATCGGGGGTGATGAACGATGGATCCCCCAGGAAAATCTGATCAGGTTTTCAAAGTAGCGGAAATCCGGCCGGGGATTTGTTACATGAGTCGCAAAAGGGCCGGGGGGGCTGTCGTGAACGAAACCGGTTCCTCTGCGTCGCCGGAATCATTTAATTGAGAAGTTGTTTCATCCTTTTTTGCATGGGGGACAATGAAAATCGGAATCGTGAGGTGGAATGGTGGCTAATGCCTGTCCCGAGGATTCCGTTCATGGGGTCATGCCATGAATTCCTTCCGATCAGGAGAACAGGAGGTCCTTTTGAAAACCTTTCTCACGTTTGTTCTGGCGTTTTTGCTGTTCCTGCCCGCCTGCGTCCATGCGGACACTCAAACCATCACCCACACGGTCAAACAGCCGTTCGGAGGCAGCCAGTCGCCCGACGACGCCCGCATCGCGGCGGTTGCCAAGGCGAAGCGGGAAGCGCTGGAGATGGCGGGGACCTATATCGAGAGCCTCACGGTTGTGAGGGACAGCTCCGTCGAAAAGGATGAAATCCTTGCCCTGGCTGCCGGCGTGCTCAAGGCGGAGGTGATTTCCCAGGAGAACTATCACACGAAAGACAGCTTCGGAATCGAGGTTGTCGTCAAGGTACTGGTGGACACATCGCTGCTGGAAAGCAGGGTCCGAAAACTTCTCCAGGACAGGTCCTACCTGGACCAGCTCAATCAGGCCAGGAAAAGGGAAAAGCAGCTTCTGGACCAGGTGGCCAGGCTGGAAGATGAAAACAGGCGTCTCGGGACAAAAAAAGAAAGCCCCGCGAAGCTGAAAAAGCAGTTCCAGGAAGTATCGCGAGAGCTGTCGGCGGTGGACTGGTACAATCAGGCATCGACTCAATGGCAGCTCACGGTTTCCGGAGCACACGGATTGTCCTATCCGTCGCAAATCATGGAAGGCGGCCGAAAGGCGGTGGAATACCTGTCGACGGCCCTGAAGCTGAAGCCCGATTACAGCGAGGCCTATGCATTGCGGGGTGACATCTATTCCGCAACCGGTCGGGATGCTCAGGCTGCAGGCGATTACAAGAAAGTGATCCAACTCGAAAAGCCGAAAGATGCTTTCGGATATTTGAGAAGAAGCTCCGCGTATGCCGGCCTCAACAACTATCAGAAAGCCATCCAGGACAATGACCGGGCGATCCGGCTGCAGCCGGACAATGCCTCTTTGTACGCCACGCGTGGCATGCTGTATGTCAGAATGAAGCAATATCCGCTCGCTGTCCAAAGCTTCGACGAAGCGATCCGAAGGGCGCCTGACAATGTGATCGCCTATCATTCGAGGGGGCTTGCCTTCGCGAGGCTCGGTCAGCATCAGAAGGCCATCCGGGACTACAGCGAAGCGATACGCCTGAAGCCGGATTCTGCCGATCTTTACTCCATCCGTGGAGGTTCCTATTCGTCACTGCGGATTTACGATCGGGCAATCGAAGATTACAGCAAGGCCATCTCCCTGCAGGAAGACTACTCGTATTATCTGTCGAGGGGCAACGCCTATGGCATTACCGGACAACCGGAACGGGCGATCCGCGATTTCGACCAGGTGATCCTGCTGAAACCGGACAGTGTGGAGGCCTACTTCCTGAGGGGCCTGGAATACATGGGGCTGAAGCGGTACCAACAGTCCCTCATGGACTTCGATCAGGCGATCCGGCTGAAGCCCGATCATGCCGGATCACACAGCCAGCGCGGCTATGCCCTTTTCTTCATGGGCAACACACGGGAAAGCTGCCGTTCCTTCATCAAGGCCTGCCAGTTGGGGAAATGCACCGGGTACGAAGCGATGAAGGGCAAACTCCGATGCAACTGAACCGAGGCGTTGCCTTCCGTATTTTATTCCGCTCCCCGTCGACCCGCTCGGGAGACGGTATCCCGCCGGGTCGGTGAGAACCCGGTCGAAGATTGGTCTGCCGGAGAAGCATCATGAAAAGAAACCTTTGGCTGTTCTTTGCTCTGGCCCTGCTGTTGACGGGGGGCCTGATGAATCCCGATGCAACGGCAGCGGGCGCCGGGGATCAAAACGGATCGGAATCTTGCATCACCCGGATCCGAGTTGCGAGAGCGCAGAACCCTTTCCGGGAATGGGACGCCAAAAGCACCCGGTCGGGGAATCCCGGTTCTGTCGTGCGGGCTGCCGATATTGCTGTGGAATCCTTTGATGCCGTTCCGTCCCTCGCCCGGTATTCCGCCCGCGGGGCCATGCTCATGGGCATTCAAAAGAAAACGCGCGAGCCTGCCGTGTCGGGGAAATACTTCACCCCCCTGGCAAGGGTGGACGCCACCCGGATTCATCCCGGACAGAGGATGGCGATCGGGATAATACTGGACCTTTCCCCATCTCCGCTCACGCTTCGGGACATCGCCCTTTTTCTCCTCGAATCGCAGGTGATTGCGACGCACTGGCACGTGGAGTCGGTGATCTGTCTCGTCCGCGAGGAGGATGCGGCCGGTGTGTACCGTGCCTCATTCCAGGGCATCCATAAGTATTTTACCAATCAATACAACGAAGAGACGCTCGCTTTCACCGTCTCCATCGACAGGAAAACCGGTGCTATCGCCCTGGTCGGCGACCCATAGGTACGGGAGGACCGGGGCATGGTTATGCCACCAGGTACAGGTTCAGGCTGGCAGCCAGCCCGATCCAGAACAGGGAAAGATAGAACAGCAGCCTCTCCCGGGAGCCGGCGGTCTTCAGCGATCGTTCAAAAAGAAACGGAAATCTCAAGGGGAGAAAAATGGCCATCATGAACGGAACCGCGCAGAGGATGTGCCACAGTGAGCCGCCGAACTGGATGGAACGGGCGAAGAGGATCACGAGATACGAGATGAAGCCGTAGTTGACGTATATGAAAAGCCAAAGCGCCCCGTTGCCGAAACGCTGCTGAAATACCGTGGGCTTTTTAACCGGCTGGAAGAGGGGGCCCGTTGCGAGCAGGAGATAATAGACCCATTTGAGGGTGATGAGGACGATGATGCTCATGACGGGTACGATGTTGTCCCTGCCCGAAAAGAATATGGCGGCGGCTCCCGGCAGAAAACCGGTTTCGGCAATATAGAGGAAAAAGGCGATCTGCCCGAATGTAGGAGGGGCATTGTCGTCGTACTGGAATCCAAAAAAGCGGTTCTTTGCTGTGAAGATGACGGGGAATTTGAAGGTCATACCGATGACCTCAAGGAGATGGAGGCCGGCGAGCACGATGACCGATATGAGGAGGAGCCTCTTGTCGCCCTGCATCACGGCTTCAAAGAAGACTCCGAGAGGCACGGACAGGGCTAGGAGGAGAAAGCCGAAGCCCGTGTTCGTGATGAATTCCTTTTTCAGACGGCTCATCGCAGACAATCCACAGCCCGGTTCACAGCGGCAGCCGCGTCGATGCCTCGACGAGGCTGCGGACCTTCCAGGGAATTTTCAAGCTTTTTGGGCACCCTCATCGGAAAGGGGATCAAACGTGTCCCTTCATATCAGAACCTGCCCTTCGTGCGATAGCCAGAAGCAGGGAGATGCTGCGATCTCTCTGATGCCGGCAGACCAGTCCGAGGCCAATCTTCATGGAAGCCCCCGTTTTTAATGGAATAAATCCGTCGTTTCCTCCGGGTCCATCTTCTCCCTGGGAGCTCTGGTTCTACGATACGTTTGACACAGACTGGCCCTCTTTCCTCGACTCCCGGGGGACAGGCGCTCTCGGCGGATTCTGTGAATTGTGGCACAATGTCCTCGAGAACGGTGTGATGGACAACGGGAATGCGACATTCCATTTCTACGAACTCCGTTTTGGCGAAGAAGCGCTCCGGCGTGTTGCCGTCCGTGTTGCCCCCTTTGACAACAGAGCTTTGGCGAAACTGCGCCGGTGGAGTAGGGAGTTGAGCGATCATGGCAATGCCGGAGGCGGAGGTACGGAGCCGACTTCGCACGGTGCCGGCATCCATCCCGTCGTGCGTGCCGTCGCCGGTTTCCACCTGCGGCTGCTGGAGCGGAGCGAACGCTGGCGATCGGAGCGGATCGATATGTCCGCAGAGGCGCAGACGCTCCTTGAATGGGTGGAGCAGATGACGGATCCCCGCCGGCTGGATGCGGATCTTGGGGAAATTCTGCCGGAGATGTGAAGAATGCGGGGCCTGCGCTGTCCCGGGATGAAAGCATTGTTCAAGATTCACTCCTCCCTTCTGCCGGAGATCAGCATGAGACCAGGATATCTCTTTTTTGTATTTGTGATCGTTCTTGCCTCTATTCCGTCATGGGCAGGTGAGATTTTTACGTATATTGACGAACAGGGCAGCACGGTCATCTCGGACACCCCTCCTCCCCGAAATCCAAAAATCGTCATCAAACACCGGGAACCCAGCGACGCGTTCACGGACGAGGACCGACAGGCGCTGGAGAAGGAGCGTGCTTTGAAGCGGAAGGCCTGGGACGAGGAAAAGACGAAAAGGGAAAATGAGCGTCCGGGCAAGGAAGAAGACGAATGGAAGATGAAAAAAGAGGAGGAAAAGAAGGTGCCCGACGCCAGATGATGAACGCACGAGGCCTTTTCGGCGGTTTGCATGGAATCAGGGTTCACACCTCTTCGGCGGCCGGTTCGGAGGGAATCCGGCCCTTGTCCATTATGCGGATATCTAATGATAGAAAATGGTTGCTTGTGTTTTTTCTTGTGGTGGCCGTTGCGGGTATCGCCGGCACCCCGGCCATCGAGGCCTCTGATAGAAACGGACGGTTGGCGGATGGGAAACCGCGTTCCATCGTTGCTCCTTTTGACGGGGCTCTGAAATATCCATTCACCAAAAAAGAAGCCATCCAATGCGGTCACTGGAGAGCCGGATCCCAGGACTATCCCTATTTTGGCGCTCCGAGAAACGGAAACAGCAGAAGGCATGCGGGAATCGATCTTTATCCCGTCAGCGGTTCCGGTACGCCGGTCCGGGCGATCCGGGATGGGAAGGTGGTCCGGATTGCCCCCTTTTACACAAGGCGAAACGGGGAGATAACCTATGCGGTGCTGGTCGATCATATCGA
The DNA here is from genome assembly GCA_964641935.1 of uncultured Syntrophaceae bacterium. Lineage (GTDB taxonomy): Bacteria > Desulfobacterota > Syntrophia > Syntrophales > PHBD01 > PHBD01. The sequence continues at coordinate 2,956 of CAZXMK010000016.1, read as the reverse complement.
GTTCGTGGTGAATTATGCCGAATTGAGAGCGCCGGCCCTCAAGGCCGGCGATATCGTGAAGCAGGGCCGGACGATCGGCATTGTGAGCGGCACGAGGCAGCTTCATTTTGAGCTTTATCTGCCGGGCACTGAAAACTGGGAGTCATGGTACGGTAATCAGCCATCGAACCTGATGGATCCGACAGACATCATGACCGGGATTTTCGAGCGAGAATCTCGGTCGGACTGATGGGCCTGTCTTCTAGAATCCTTGTCGTCCCGGTTCCGGTTCTCCTATACAGCTAACCAATGTTTATTCCTGCCTTATTGAACCGCTGGAGCCTTTTCCGGATATACCCCTGATTCCATATGGATGATTCCATGCGAAACTGTCGGGGCATCGACGACGCTGTCCATATGGCGACACATGACCATATATTGTCGTCGGTCTGTGATTTCTTTGATTTCCGATCAATGGTAATATAAAGAAATAATTGATGATTACGACAAAAAGCCTTTGGCATTCATTGTGCGTAGTATCGGACTGCGCGAAATGCGGAATTGGACCGCTTTCGAATGCAAGGTGTAATCGTCACTTGAAAGAGAGGAGGCAATAGGAATGGCCGACGTGTACAAGGGTGTTGAACCAATCGTTTACAACAGCAAGATCAGTGTTCCCTACAGTTGGTGGGCAGGCGATACCGCAAGCAGGTTTTTCATCAGCTTGAGGGACGACCAGAAGATCATCGCCCCGCGCTGCGGGACGTGCAAAAAGGTATTCATGCCGCCCCGCAAGACCTGTCCGGAATGCTTCACGGAAAACACGGAATGGATCGACGTGTCCAGTGAGGGAACCGTGGTTTCCTTCAGTGTCGCACGGCGTCCGTTGGAGGCGATCCCGGCGGACAAGAAAGTTCCCGTCATCTGGGGGCTCATCAAGCTGGATGGGGCCGACACGGGCCTTCTCCACTACCTGGGCGACGTGAAACCCGAAGAAGTCCGTATCGGCATGCGCGTGAAAGCGGTGTTTGCCGACTCCCGGACGGGAACCATCCGTGACATCTCACATTTCAAGCCGGTCAAGTAGGGAGGAACCATGGATAAGGCAGCAATCATCGGCGTCGGAATGACGAAAATCGAGGCGAACAAGAAACGGGATACCTTTGCCGACATGGCCTGGGAAGCAGTGAACAAGGCCCTGGCGGATGCGGGCATGACCATCGATGACATCGACAATGTCATCACGACCTCCAGTGACTTCTGGGATGGCCGCACCATCTCCTGCATGGCTGTCGCCGATGCCAGCGGCGCGGCGGACAAGAACACCTCATGTATTGAAGGCGACGGGACCTACGGAGCTTTTTACGGTTACACCCGCGCGCTCTCGGGCTCCTACAAAACGACACTGGTCACGGGCCACTCGAAGGGTTCGCAGTGCGTCTCCAGCCTGATTACCAACTCGGCCTTCGATCCGATCTACGAGCGCGGACTGGGTCTGGACATGATCACGGCGTGCGCGATGCAGGCCAATGCATACCTGGACCGGACCGGGCTGAAACCGGAAGACATGGCGATGGTCTCGGTGAAGAACCACGGAAATGCGCTCAAGAATCCCCTGGCGCAGCTTCCCATGAAACTGACCGTTGACGATGTCATGAAATCCGAAATGATCGCGGACCCCCTGCGCAAGCTCGACTGCTCGCCCGTGTCGGACGGGTGCTGTGCCGTGATCATTGCCCATGAGTCGGTGGCCACGAAGTTCAAGCAGCAGCCGGTCTGGATCAAGGGGCTGTCCTTCTGTGCGGATCATTTCTTCTTCGGCGACCGCGATCTGGCGAGGAGCAATTCCCTCGTCGAGGCCGCCAAAAAGGCCTACGCCATGGCCGGAATCAAGGATCCGAGGAAAGAGATCGACGTGGTGGAACTCTACGACGCGTTCACCTACCAGGAACTGCTCTGGCTCGAAGAGATGGGTCTGGCGGAATACGGGAAGGCGGCCGGTCTTCTCAATGCTGGACACTTCAACATGGACGGCCCGCTGCCCGTGAATCCGTCGGGCGGCCTGCTGGCGGGACACCCTGTGATCGCCGCCGGACTGTATCGAATTGCCGAGGTCGTCATGCAGCTGCGCGGCGACGCCGGGGCGCATCAGGTGAAGAAAGCGAAAACCGGCCTTGCCCATGGCGTGAACGGTCTCTGCGGTCAGTCACACTGCGTCTGGATTCTGGACAAGGAAAGGTAGGAGGTAAAACCATGGCGAAACGAGTTGCAATCGTGGGGACGGGACAGACCTTCCACAAGAGCCATCGGCCGGATGTGAACGGCCAGGAACTCATCAATGAGGCGGTTCAGCGCGCATTAGCCGACGCCAATCTGAAGATGAAGGATATCAGTGCCATCCTTATCGGCAATATGGATCACTTTGAAGGAATCAACTATGTGGACTGCTGGAGCGTCGACGGTTCCGGCGGCGTCATGAAACCGGTCATCAAGATCACCACCGGCGGCACGACCGGCGCGTCTCTTGCCATTGGCGGATATCATATGGTCGCTTCCGGCATGTTCGAAAAAGTTTTAATCATCGGCTGGGAGAAGAACTCCGAGTCCGACACGACCGGTGCTATCACGACGGCCTTCGATCCCATTTGGGACCGGCAGGTCTTCGCCGGCGCCATCTCGGGGCTCGCCGCCGAGGCCCAGGGCTACATGGCCCGTTTCGGCGCCTGCGACCGTGATGCGGCCCGCGTCTCCGTGCGCGATCGGAAGCATGCGACGAACAATCCCCATGCGCAGCTCCGGAAAGAGGTGACGCTGGAAGAGGTGCTGGCCTCGCCGATGCTGGCGGACCCGATCCACCTGCTCGATGTCTGTCCCCGGACGGACGGCGCCTGTGCAGTCATTATGGCCAACGAGGACGTTGCCGGGAAGATCTGCTCCGTACCGGACTGGATCTGGGCCACCGCCGCCCGTCACTCAT
>CAZXMK010000015.1:15090-23035 GCA_964641935.1 uncultured Syntrophaceae bacterium | reverse complement strand
TGGGGCATTGCCTTCCGCTGAAATTTCTCCGCGACGGCGGGAATCCCCGTGACAGCCCCCGCGCCGACGCGCTTCAGGCAAAGGGAAAGGGGATCCGGCTGGGCAGGAACAGAAGAAAGAGACGAGGGGACGGATTTCAAGCCCGCCCCCCCTTTTCATATCTTTTCGATTGCCACCGCGCAGGCCTTGTATTCGGCGGTCTGCGTAACCGGATCGAAGGCCGGATTCGTGATCCAGTTGGCGCAGGCTTCCCGGAAATGAAAGGCCATCCAGACCATTCCGGAAGGCACCTGCCCCGTTACGTTCGCCCGGACCTTCACATCCCCGCGCCTGGACCGGACACGGATCATCTCCCCGTGGCCGATACCCAGATTCCGCGCGTCCTGCGGGCTGATATCCGCGGTCTCCTCCCCGAGCAGGTCGTTCAGGCCGGCGCAGCGCCCCGTCTGGGTGCGCGTATGGTAATGGTAGAGGCGCCTGCCCGTGCTGAGAACGAAGGGATACTCGCCGTCGGGCTGCTCCGCCGGGGGCGTCCAGTCGACAGGTGAAAAAACGCCGAGCCCGCAGGTGAAGCATCCGTCATGATGAAGGAATGTCGTCCCGCAGCTCTCCTCGCTCGGGACAGGCCACTGGAGGCCGTCTTCCTCCAGGCGCGCATACTTGATGCCGGCCATGGACGGGGCCAGCATGGACACTTCGTCGTCCCAGATCTCCCGGGCGCTGTCGGATTCCCAGGAATGGCCGAACCGCTTGGCCAGCTCCCGGAAGATCCACCAGTTGGGCATGGCCGACCCCGGTGCCGGGCAGACGGTTCGGACACGGTTCACCCGGCGCTCGCTGCTCGTGAACGTTCCGTCGTTCTCGCTCCAGGCCGCCGCCGGCAGGATCACGTGGGCGAACCGGGTCGTCTCGGTGGGAAAGATGTCCTGGCACACCAGGAACTCCGCCGATTCCAGGCAGTGCTCCACATGCCGGATGTCCGGCTCCGTGTTGGCGAGGTTCTCGCCGAAGACGTAGAAAGCCTTCACGTTTCCGTCCACCAGGCCGTCCATCATCCGGGGAATCATGAGGCCCGGCTTCGCGGGCAGGTCGTCCACGCCCCAGGCTTTTGCAAACTTCGCCCGCGCCTCGGGATTGTCCACCCTCTGGTACCCGGGGAAGACGTTGGGCAGGGCGCCCATGTCGCAGGCCCCCTGGACGTTGTTCTGGCCGCGCAGCGGATTCACGCCGCCGCACTCGAAACCGACGTTGCCGAGGAGCATCTGGAGGTTCGCGCAGGACAGGACATTGTTGACCCCGCAGGTATGCTCCGTGATGCCGAGCGTGTACATGAGCATGGCCGGCTTGACGGAGGCCAGGGTTCGGGCGATCTCGCGGATCCGGTCGGCGGGGATCCCGCTGATCTCCGCAGCGCGCTCCGGCGGATACTCCATCACCTTCTCCTTCAGCTCGTCGAAGCCGGTGGTGCAGGAGTTCACATACTCCCTGTCGTAGAGATCCTCCTGGATGAGGACGTGCATCAGGCCGTTGAGGAAGGCCACGTCCGAGCCGACCCGGATCGGGGCGTGGATTTTCGCGAAATCGCACAGCGGCGTTCTTCTCGGGTCGACGACGATGAGCTGGGCGCCGCCCGTGACGGCCTCCTTGACGAAGGTCGCCGCGACGGGATGGGCCTCCGTCATGTTCGACCCGATGACGAACATCATCTTCGCCTTGGCAAAGTGGGCAAAGGAGTTTGTCATGGCACCGGAACCGAATGCAGTCGCCAGACCGGCGACGGTGGGTGCGTGTCAGGTTCGGGCGCAGTGGTCTATGTTGTTTGTCTTGAACACCGCCCGGAAGAGCTTCTGCATCTGGTAGGAGTCCTCGTTGAGGCTGCGGGCGCAGCTCACTCCGGCGATGCTGTCCGGTCCGTGCTTTGCGATGATCTCCTTCAGGCGGGCGGCGACGAGATCGAGCGCCTCGTCCCAGGAGGCCTCGCGGAAGCCCTCACCCTCGCGGATCAGGGGCGTCGTGAGCCGCTCCTTCGAGTAGATGAAGTCGTACCCGAAGCGACCCTTGACGCAGAGGCGACCGTGATTCGGCTCCGCCTCCTCCACGCCGGTTGCCTTGACGATCCGGCCGTCCCGGACGTGCAGATGAATCTGGCAGCCTACGCCGCAATAGGGACAGGTCGTGCGGATTTTCTCCGTTTCCCAGGAGCGACCCAGCCCCGTGGCCTTCTTCTCCGTCAGCGCCCCGACCGGGCATACCTGCACGCACTGGCCGCACATTACGCACTCGCTCTCGTGATAAGGCATGTCCCCGCCGGTGACGATCTTGCTCCTGGCACCGCGATAGCCGAGGCTGATCGCCCGGTTGACGACGACCTCGTTGCAGGCCTGGACGCAGCGTCCGCAGAGGATACACCTGCTGAAATCGCGCACGATGAAGGGATTCTCATCCTCCACGGGGTAGCGCTCCTCGGACCGGGGGAATTTCAGTTCCCGGATCCCGTAGCGATAGGCAAGATCCTGGAGCCGGCAGTTACCGTTGGCTTCGCAGACCAGGCAGTCGTGATGACCGCTGGCCAGCAGGAGCTCCACGACGAGCTTTCTTGCACCGTGAACGCGCTCGCCGTCCGTCCGGACCTCCATGCCCCGCGTCACCGGCGTTGAGCAGGAGGCCATGAGGGTACGGGCTCCGGCCACCTCCACGAGACATACCCGGCAGGCCCCCGTTGGGGCATTTTGCTTGAGATAACAGAGGGTTGGGATCTCGACCCCGTTATCCCGGGCTGCATCCAGGATGGACTGGCCCGGTACAAATGTCGCCTCTTTCCCGTTTAGTGTGAATGAGTTCATGCAGGACCTCCCATACGGATGGCATTCTATGCTAAACATAACCTAACCATGCCATATCCTGAGTGTTTTCTTACAAGGTGGCAGGTGGAATGTCAAGGAAGGGAACAGAAGGGAACGGGGTCGATCCCGCTCCCTTTTGCGAAGGCCGGCCGATGCGCCGGATCATTCCGTCACGGCGCGGAGCGTCCTCTTGATGGAGCCGGTCATCCACCGCATGGATGCGCATGGGACACCGGCCGATGATGTCAGCGGATGAAGGTGGTCCTGTCCGCGGCCGCCTTTCGCGGCGTCTGAAGCGTTTCCCCGGCGGGAAGCCCCAGGCAGATCAGGGCCAGGGGGACCCTGGACGGCCCGATTCCCAGGATCTCCGCCAGGACCGCCCGATCAAAGAGGGTGAACCACAGGCTTCCCAGGCCAAGGGCGTGCGCCGCCAGCAGCATGTTCTGGATCGCCGCGGCGCAGGCATGCTGGTAGACCGTTTCCGTACCCTCGTGAAACTTGTGGGCTCCCGTCTTTTCCGCGTCGCCGATGACCGCAACGAGGACCGGCGCCTCAAGCAGGAAATCGGCCCTGTACCGGTCGATCCAGGCCCAGCCGCTTTTTTCGTACAGCGCCTTTTTCACGGCCAGCGATTCCTCATGGATCCTTCCCTTGACGTCCGGACTGGTGATCACCACGAATTCCCACGGCTGGTTGTTGGCCGGCGACGGCGCCCGGACAGCCGCGTCCAGGATCTGCATGATCTTGTCTTCTGCGACGGGATCCGGCAGAAACCGGCGGCAGCTTCTGCGTTCCCGGATGGCCTCGAACACGTCCATACCCCACCTCCCGTAAAAAAGGATTCAAGATGCCTTCGTTCCCTTCAGTCCACCGCGCTCCCCCACGGGTTGATCCAAGGGTCCCGGGCGCAACGCAGGCAGAAGACCTTGGTAAAGATGGACCCGCAATCCTGCTGCCACATGTCGAACTTCCGGCATTCCCGGCACAGCGGTTTCCCGCAGCCGTCACAGTAAATGATCGAGGGGGCCTTCCCGCAGATCCGGCAGGTCTCCGTTCCGTCGGTTATGCGCATGGCGGATCGCTCCCTTCTCTTTCCCTGCCCTCCGCAACGCTGCTCACGCCGTCCAGTGGGGTCGGCCGGCCAGCCACCGGCTCACCGTTTCCGGAAGCCACTCCCGGAGACCAGGAACCAGGTAAAAGCGCGGGATCAGCAGGCGGTCGTCCCGGTCGAGAAGCCCTTCGGACACGGCGGTCCGGGCCACGGCGGTCCCGGGATAGATGCGGATTCCGATGGTGACCTTCACCGACTCGAGGTCCAGCGAATCCACAAACGACAGGCTCTCCTCGACGGTCTCCCGGGTCTCCCCCGGCCCCCCCAGGAGGAGGAATCCCATCCTCCGGATTCCTGCGCGCCCGAACAGATCCGAGGCCCTGCGAATGTCATCGGGTCCGAATTTCTTGTTCATCCTCCGGAGGATTGTATTGCAGCCGCTCTCGAATCCCAGGCTGGCCTCCACGCAGCCGGCCCCGGCCATGAGATCAACCAGGTCCGGGTCGATCCCGCCCGGATGGAAGATGCAGCGCCACGCGACGCCGAGTCCGCTTTCGATCAGACGGCGGCAGACGTCCCGGGCATACGCCTGCGGGAGGTTGAACGTATTATCCACAACGTAAAACCGCCGGAATCCCGCCCCGGCCAGGTTCGCCATGCCCCGGACGAAGGACTCGGGGCTCCGTTTTCGGATGGTGCGCCCCTCGATGGTGGCGGTGGAGCAGTAACTGCAGTCCAGGGGACAGCCGCGCCGGGACTGTACGGGCACCCAGCAGTCGGCCCGATCGGTGCCGGAGGCGGAGAAGAGGCCGGCGTCCGGGAGGGGCAGGTCGTCCAGGTCCGCGACGAACGTCCGCTCGCCCTGGCAGCCCCGGCCCCGGACATGGAGACCGGGTGTCCCGGCCGGGTCTTCCCCCCGCCCGATCCTTTCCAGGAGAACGGGAAACGCCCTCTCCCCCTCGCCCTGGATCCCCATGTCCGCTTCCAGGTAATCGAGGGCCGCGTCCGGGAAGAGGCTGTAACCGGCCCCGCCCAGGACAATCGGTGCGGCACTCATGCGCCGGCACTCCGCGACGACCCGCTTCACCGGCTCCAGGAGAAACCGGGGCCTTTCCATCGCCTGGTCGTCGATGTTTCTCACGGAGATCCCGATGACGTCCGGATCGAATGATGCAATGGCGTCCCCGACCGTGGAGGAATGGGGACCTTCGGCGATCAAGTCCAGGAAGCGCATCTCGTGCCCCGCCTCCCGGACCGCCACGGCAACACAATTCAGCCCCAGTGGGAGCGGCAGGATGTTGACCCGCTCCGTGTTCGCCGAAATCAAGAGAACCCGCATCGGCTCCACCCTTCCAAAGGCCGGTGGATTCCGGCGGAGGATGCCGCGATCCGCCCGCCTTCTCCCGCGGCTTCCGTCACCGGGAATTGCCCGTCAACTGAAACGACGCCCAGTAGAACGGATGGGGGTGCCTCTCCATGGCGTTCCGCTGGGCCCGCCTCAGGGCCTCCCCCTTTTCCGTTTTGAGGTATAAAAGCCGTTCGACCCTGGGCCGATCCGCTCCAGGACCGCATGGGCCTCCGTTGCCGCCTTCACCGCCTTCTCGATCTCGCCCTGGTCCAGGTACGCGTAACCGCGCATGATCCCCGGATACGGGGCGAGATTGGCGCCGTAGATCTCGGCGTCGCCGTCGCTGATCCTGCGCTCCATCAGGTCCACCGTCGTGAGCAGGCGATCGTAGTCCCGGACTTCATAATACGCCGCGCTCAACAGATAGAGACGGAACGAGGACACCTCCATCTTCGCATCCAGTTCCCCCTGGAGCATTCGGATTGCCTCGTGATGCTTCTTCTTCTGCATGAGGGAGCTGACATCGATATCCCGGCCCAGGGCTCCGCAGCCGCAGAAAAACAGAACAGCGAGGATCCAGAGCACTGCGGCGGCGGTTTTTCATCGGACCTCCCTTTGTCTTCCAGAGCCTGAATCCAATTTCATATCCGGATTGATATCGCCCGCCACGGGACAGGACTTCCGATCCGTTCCCGGCCGGTGCCGGACGGCTACAGGACCTCCGCCCACGCGAAGGAGAACACGGCCGGGATCGTCCCCGCCAGGGAGCGATCGGGCAGGTTCAGGTATCTCGCCTCCATGTCCGCCGATGTGAGGTTCTCCAGGATCCTGAAGCCCCTCTTCTCCAGGAAGGATCCGATCTCGCCGTCCCGCAGGGCGAAACAGGCCGGTTCTGCGGGATAACTCGATTCCATGGTCTCCTTCAGTTTCCGCACCCGGTCGCTCTCCCTCTTTTCGGGCGAGTGGGACGCATAGTCGAAACAGACGGTGCTCCCCGGGTATGAGATCTCCCGGATCGCCCCGAGCGTGCCGCCGATGGCCTTCCCGGGAAGGTAATACGTGACCCCCTCCCAGACGAAAAGCGCTTCCAGTCCCGGATCGAATCCCGCCTTGCGAAGTTTGCCGCCGATGCCGCCGGTCCGCAGGTCTACGGGAACGAACGTGAGCTGCTCCGGGATGGGAATGCGCGCCTTCTCCAGCAGTTTCCGCTTGTGCTCTTGGATCTTCGGCATGTCCATTTCAAAAATCCTCGTTTCCCCGATCAGGTCCCGGAAACGGTAGGGCCGGCTGTCATACCCCGCCCCCAGGAAGACAATCTGCGAAACGCTTCCGGCCAGGGCCAGCTTCACGATGCCGTCGAAGTAGGCGGTCCGCGCGATCAGGAACTCGTACATCCCCGGAGAGATGGAGTTCCGGATGACCCATCCCCTGAGCGCCGGATCCTGGAGAATGATCCGGCGGTCATCGGGCAGGAAGGATTCCGCAAGAGTATCGGTACCCCGGATGCCGCTCCTCCTGTCCACCGCCGCCATGGCCCGCAGGAACACCGTTCCCATTGCGGTCTGTGAAGGCTGATGCTCAACGGTTTTCGCGGCTGGATTCGCTTCGGCACGCCTGTTCATAATTCTCCTTTATCATTTCGATGCCATTCTATTGTGGAACGTTAACGATTGCTGACCGCATCCTACAGGGAAACCGGCAGACAGACAACCATAGCATTGGAGCGGGACAGATTCCCATGGAATCGGCACCGATCGAACAGGAGAGCACGTTCGATGCAAGCCTGCCCACAGTGAAGCAGGCGGCCTGTTTTGCTTGAAAAGGCTCTGTAAAGCCTTTATAGAAAGACCACGCCGGACGCCGGAAGAACGGGCGTGTGCACGCCTGCCGGCGCCAATTCTGGCGGGGAGGTCGGTTGTGAAACCAAACAAGTGGATGATCATTGGAGTGGCCGCGGTCCTGGTGCTGGGGGGGGCGGCCTGGTTCCTCCTGACCGTGGGCGAATTCCAGAAGCCCCGGATCGACCTGGACCAGGATGTCAGCCTCGTGGGGAGGCAGAAGGTCCTGGGCATCACCTTCCGCGACTCCGGCAGCGGCCTGAAAAAGGCCGTCGTGACGCTCTCCCAGGGAACCCGGACCCAGGTCATCGCGGCGGAGGATTTCCCCCAGCGGGGAGTCCGCGAGAAAACCTTCTCCCTGCCTCTTGATCCGTGGCACTGGAAGCTTCAGGAGGGCCCGGCAACGCTGACCATCACCGCCACCGACCATTCCCTCTGGGCGAACACGGCCGTCGTCATGAAGCCCGTCAAGGTCGACATCACCCCGCCTCAGATCCTTCTCACCGGCGCCATGAACCACATCAACCCCGGTGGAACCTGCCTGGTGACGTACCGGCTTTCCAAGCCGGTCATCATGAGCGGGGTCATGGTGGACCGGCGTTTCTTTCCTGCCTTCACGGCGGATGCCGGCGGCAAGCCGCTGGAGGTCGTCTACTTCGCCCTTCCCATCGGCGCGGCGACCGCCAGGCCCCGCATCCAGGTCGTGGCCCGGGATGCGGCGGGCAACGAGGGTGCGGTCACCCTGCCGGTCCTCATCCTGGAAAAGAAGTTCCGGAGCGACGAGATGTCCCTGGGCGACGCCTTCTTCCAGCAGAAGATGCCGGAGTTCCAGGCGGCCATCCCGGAGCTGCGCGGGAAGACCCCG